>DATMIP010000001.1:0-28868 GCA_035554515.1 Sphingomonas sp.
AGTTCGATCCCGGATTCAGCGAGACCCGCGATCACTCCCGCTTCCCATGCTACGGCAAGCGGGCCGCCGCCGCTAAGAATGAGTGCGCGCAACTAGATAATACCAGGCAGGAAACGCTTCACCCGGGCGGCATAGGCGTCATAGTCACCGTCAAAATGCGCACGGACCAATTTTTCCTCCTCCGCCACGCGCAGCCAGGCGCCAAGCCAGTAAAGCGGCAAGTTCAGGATCAGCCGCCGATAATGCCCGAAAGCCCCCGCCATCGCGAGCAGCCACGCAAAGAGGCCCGTGTAAATCGGGTGCCGGACGTAGGCGAAAGGTGCCCCGGTAACGAGATCGTGATCTGATGGCGTGCGCGCAACGATGCTCCGGTTGCGGCCTATTGCCTTTCCGGACGCCGCGAAAAGCCCACAGGTGACTGCCACCAGCAGCAGGACAAAAACAGTCTGGCCAAGCGAAGCAGACAGCACCAAAAATAGGAAGAGCCCCGTCATGAGCAGGGCTGGCACCGGATATCCGACGGGCACTTGACGAACGTTCATGCGAACCCTCCCCGAACAGCCGCAATCAAGCGGCTATCGGGGAACGGGTCAATGCGAAAATCAGGCGTTGTCAGAGCCTGGAGCCGACTGGCCGGCGCCACTGCCGCCACCGAACTTGCCCGCAAGATCGCGCGCGGAATTCAACAGATTGTCACGACGACCCTTGTTGCTGAGATACGCCGCTGCCGCGCCGCCAAGGGCAAGCCAGCCGAACGTGGTAAGACCCTTTTTCTGATATGCTGCACTCGCCATGATCTACTCCTCTTCGACCGGAGCAAAACGAGGGGGGCGAGGTGCTGTTCCCCGGAATGATGCATTGTCGCAGCTAGATACCGCTGAAGCGCAGCAAGCCGGGTAAGGTGGTCGCGGCATAATCGACCTGCAGGACGCGTCGCCGGGAAGGCGCGATCGCGGCCACCGCACCCAGTGCGTCGGCGTCGAGCGCCCCACGAAAGAGCTCGGCGCCATCGGCGTACAGCCGCAGCTTGGCGAGGTCGCTCAGGCGGCCTGCTTCGCCCGGCTTGCCCGCTTGCGCTCATGCGGATCGAGGTAGCGCTTGCGCAGCCGGATGTTTTTGGGCGTGACCTCGACCAGCTCATCGTCGTCGATATAAGCGATCGCCTGTTCCAGCGTCAGGCGGCGCGGCGGGGTGAGCCGGATCGCGTCGTCCTTGCCGCCGCTCGCACGGAAATTGGTGAGCTGCTTGGCCTTCATGGGATTGACTTCGAGATCGTCATTCTTGGCATTCTCGCCGATGATCATGCCTTCGTAGAGCTGCTCGCCGGGCGCGACCATCATGATGCCGCGCTCCTCGAGCGGACCGAGCGCATAGGCATTCGCCTCGCCCGAGCCGTTCGAGATCAGCACGCCGTTCTTCCGGCCTTCGATATTGCCCTTGTAAGGGCCGTATTTCTCGAACAGCCGGTTCATGATGCCGGTGCCGCGCGTGTCCGACAGGAATTCGCCGTGATAGCCGATCAAGCCGCGCGAGGGGGCCGAGAAGGTAATGCGGGTCTTGCCACCGCCCGACGGGCGCAGGTCGGTCATCTCCGCCTTGCGGCTGGCCATCTTCTCGACAACCGTTCCCGAATATTCCTCGTCGACGTCGATCACGACCGTTTCGTAGGGCTCTTCGCGGCCATTCGGACCGTCGCGGAACAGCACGCGCGGACGGCTGATGCCGAGCTCGAAACCCTCGCGGCGCATCGTCTCGATCAATACGCCGAGCTGAAGCTCGCCGCGGCCCGCCACTTCGTAGCTGTCCTTGTCGTCGCTTTCGGTGACCTTGATCGCGACGTTGCTCTCGGCCTCGCGGAACAGGCGGTCGCGAATCATGCGCGACGTCACTTTCGTGCCCTCGCGGCCCGCCATCGGCGAATCGTTGACGGCGAAGCGCATCGAGAGCGTCGGCGGATCGATCGGCTGCGCGTGCAGCGGCTCGGTCACGCTCGGATCGGCGATGGTGTTCGAGACGGTCGCGGTGGTGAGGCCGGCAATCGAGATGATGTCGCCGGCTTCGGCCTCGTCGACCGGAACGCGCTCCAGCCCGCGAAACGCCATGATCTTCGACGCGCGTCCGGTTTCGACGACCTTGCCGTCATTGTCGAGCGCGTGGATCGGCATGTTGGTCTTGACCGAACCCGAGAAGATCATCCCGGTGAGGATACGGCCGAGAAAATTGTCGCGATCGAGCAAGGTCACCAGGAACTTGAACGGGCCATCGGGGTCGGCGCTCGGCGGCGGCACATGCTCGACGATCTTCTCGAACATCGGCGTGAGCGTGCCTTCGCGCGCTTCGGGATCCTCGCTGGCATAACCGTTGCGGCCGGAGGCGAACAGGACGGGGAAATCGAGCTGTTCGTCGGTTGCCTCGAGGCTGACGAACAGGTCGAACACCTCGTCCAGCACTTCCTGCGTGCGCGCGTCCGAACGATCGATCTTGTTGACGACCACGATCGGACGCAGCCCGAGCGCGAGCGCCTTGCCGGTGACAAACTTGGTCTGCGGCATCGCGCCCTCGGACGAATCGACCAGCAGGATCACGCCGTCGACCATCGACAGGATGCGCTCGACCTCGCCGCCGAAATCGGCGTGGCCGGGGGTGTCGACGATGTTGATGCGGGTGTCGCCGTCCTTGCCGTGCCACTCGACCGAGGTGCACTTGGCCAGGATCGTGATGCCACGCTCCTTCTCGAGATCGTTCGAGTCCATCGCACGCTCCTCGATCCGCTGATTGTCGCGGAAGGTGCCGGACTGGCGGAAGAGCTGGTCGACCAGGGTAGTCTTGCCATGATCGACGTGCGCGATGATGGCCACGTTGCGGAGGCGCATGGTGGTCTTTCGGTTCGGGATTTCGAAGTCGGCGGCCCTTAACCGAAATGCGGCGTTGCAACAAGCCGCGCGGACAAGAAAGCCGGCTCAGCGGCCGATAATAAGCTTCAGGATCAGCGAGACCATTGCCAGCGCGGCGACGCTGAACGCCCAAAGTCCCGCGAACCAGCCGATCCGCCTTGCCCATATCCCCGGCCGGCCGGTCATCAATGATAACCCCCGTCGGCGACTTTCCCGCGGAACACCCAATAGGCCCAGGCGGTGTAGAGCAGAATGATCGGGATCAGGATGCCCGCCCCCACGAGCATGAACAATTGGCTCGAATGCGGTGCGGCCGCCTGCCAGATCGAGACGCGGCCGGGAATCACATCGGGCCAGATCGAGATGGCGAGCCCAAGCAGCGAGAGGCCGAACAAGGCGAGCGTCAGCAGGAAGGGCAGCCGCTCGCGCCCCTTGCCGATGCTCCACAACAAGGCGATCGTGACGAGCGCGACGAGCAGCGGGATCTGCGCGGCCGCAATGACGCCCGGCCATTCGAACCAGCGCTGGTAATATCTTCCTTCGAGGAAGGGCGTATAGGCCGATACGGCGGCAATCGCCCCGACGAGCGCGAACGTGAGCGGGCGGGCAAAGCTTCGCGCGTCGTCATGAACGCGCCCCTCGGTCTTCCACAACAGGAAGCACGCGCCGAGCAAGGCATAGCCGATCAGCAGGCTGACGCCCGTGAGCAGGCTGAACGGCGTGAGCCAATCCCACCAGCCGCCGGCATAGGCCCGGCCCTCCACGCGGACACCCTGAAGCAAGGCCCCCAGCGTGATGCCCTGCGCCAGCGTCGCAACGATCGACCCGACGCTGAAGGCCGTGTCCCACCAGGCGCGATGGCGCGCGTCGCGCCAGCGAAACTCGAACGCGACGCCGCGAAACACCAGCCCAAGCAGCATCGCGATGAGCGGCGCATACAGCGCCGGCAGGATGATCGCATAAGCGAGCGGGAAGGCCGCGAACAGGCCGCCACCGCCCAGCACGAGCCACGTCTCGTTGCCATCCCACACCGGCGCGATGGCATTCATCGCGGCGTCGCGTTCCCTGCCCACCCTGAAGCGGGTGAAGAGGATGCCGATGCCGAGATCGAACCCATCCATCACGACATACATCGCGACCGAAAAAGCGATCAGGAACGCCCAGACGATGGTAAGGTCAACCATCGTCGCCCTCCCCGCTTGTGGCGGGCGTGACCCCGGCCGAGCGGATCGGTGCGCGCGCCGGCTCGCTCTCGCCGGGCTCGGGCGGCTTGGCCATCAACCTCAATATATACCAGGTGCCCGCCGAGAAGGCCGTGAAATAGACGATCACGAAGGCGGTCAGCGATCCGGTGACGCCCGGCGTACCGATCGGCGACACCGAATCGGCGGTGCGGAGCAGGCCATAGACGGTCCATGGCTGGCGCCCGGTCTCGGTCGTTACCCATCCGGCAAGGACGGCGACGAATCCGGCGGGCCCCATCAGCAGCGCGCCGCGATGCAGCCAGCGCCAGTCGTAAAGCCTGCCAAAGGCGCGCGCGATCAGACTGAACAGGCCGAGCGCCACCATCAGAAGACCGATGCCGACCATGATCCGGAACGACCAGAAGGGGATAGGGACCGGCGCCCACTGATCGCGCGGATAATCCTTGAGGCCAGCCAGCGGGGCATCGGGATCATGCTTGAGAATGAACGAGCCCAATTTGGGTATCGCCACCGCGCCATGCACCTTCGCATCCTTGTTGCTCGGGAAACCGAAGAGAATGAGCGGCGCGCCGTGCGGGCTCGGCTCATAATCGCCCTCCATCGCCAGCACCTTGGCCGGCTGGTGCTCGAGCGTGTTGAGCCCGTGCAGATCACCGGCCACGATCTGGACCGGCGCGACCAGGGCCGCCATCCACATCGCCATCGAGAACATCGTGCGCACCTGCGGCGTGGCGCGCCCGTGGAGCAGATGCCATGCGCCCACCCCTCCGACGCAGAACGCCGTGGTCAGGTAGGCGGCAAGCACGGTGTGGACGAGGCGATAGGGGAAGCTGGGGTTGAAGATGATCGCCAGCCATGATTCGCCCGGCACGAACTGCCCGGCGGCGTTGATCAGATAGCCTTGCGGGGTGTGCATCCAGCTGTTGGCCGACAATATCCAGAAAGCGGAAATGAAGGTGCCGATCGCCACCATGCAGGTCGCCGTGAAATGCAGGCCCGGGCCGACCCTGGTCGTGCCGAACAGCATGACGCCCAGGAAACCGGCTTCGAGAAAGAAGGCGGTGAGGACTTCATAGGCCATCAACGGCCCGATCACGCCGCCTACCTTGTCGGAAAAAACCGACCAGTTGGTGCCGAACTGGTACGACATGACGATTCCCGAAACGACCCCCATCGCGAAGGTCACCGCAAAGATCTTCACCCAGTAGCGGAACAGATCGATATATCGCTGCTGCCCGGTCGCCAGCCACAATCCTTCGAGGACCGCCAGAAAACTGGCGAGGCCGATCGAAAAGGCGGGAAACAGGAAGTGGAAGCTGACCGTGAACGCGAATTGCGCGCGGGCGAGGATCAACGCGGTTTGGCCGGCATCCATCTGCGCCCCTTACCGCCGATCGCGCAATTCGGAAACGGGATTGATCAGCGATGCGGCTGCAATTGATGTATTCAAAGCGTCTCACTTGAATAATACAGTGATTGCCCCCTATCTTGCGCGCAATTCGGTGGAGTGATGACCTTGGCGACGACGGCGACCGAAACGAAGACCGACGAACTGGTGCTGACTCCGCCCGCACCGGTCCAGGCCATCGCCCCTTCCAAGGCAGCGGGCCTCGTGCCGCTGGACGATGTCACTCGCACCGAGCTCGACAGGCGTGTCGGCAATTTCGTCGACGAGCTCGCGCAGCTCGATTCGAACTCACCTGAATTCGGCAAGCGGGTCGATACGATCTCCAGCCTCGGCCAGAAGGAAATCCGCGACGCGGCGAGCCATTCGAACCGCTTCCTCGATCGCCCGGTGCGCGCGATGGATGGCGAGGCTGGCGTGGGCGCCGATCTCGCCGAGCTGCGCCGCACGATCGTCGATCTCGATCCGGCGAAGAAAGGCAATCTGCTCGCGCCGCGAAAATTGTTCGGGGTCATCCCGTTCGGCAACAAGCTGCGCAATTATTTCGACAGCTACAAAAGCTCGCAGAACCATATTTCGGCGATCCTCGTCAGCCTGAAGAACGGCAAGGACGAGTTGCTCAAGGACAATGCCGCGATCGATACCGAGCGCCAGGCCTTGTGGGCCGCGATGGGCCGGCTCGAGCAGATGATCCATTATGCGCAGACCGCCGATCGCCTGCTCGAGGACAAGGCCAACGAGCTGGAAATGAGCGAACCGGCCAAGGCCAAGGCGATCCGCGAGAGCGCGCTTTTCTATGTACGCCAGCGGCATCAGGATCTCCTCACCCAGATGGCGGTGACGGTGCAGGGCTATCTCGCGCTGGATCTGGTCAAGAAGAACAATGTCGAGCTGATGAAGGGTGTCGATCGCGCTTCGACCACCACGGTCGCCGCGCTGAAGACGGCGGTCACGGTCGCGCAGGCGCTGGTCGGGCAGAAACTGGTGCTCGAACAGATCACCCAGCTTAACACGACGACCGCGAACATCATCGATTCGACGGGCGAGATGCTGCGCAACCAGACCGCCGACATCCACAAACAGGCCGCCTCGGCGACGATCCCGATCGAGACGCTGAAGCGTGCGTTCCAGAATATCTACGACACGATGGATGCGGTCGATCGATTCAAGCTGGAGGCGCTCGATTCGATGAAGACGACCGTCAACAGCCTGTCGTCCGAGGTCGAGAAATCGCGCGGCTATATCGCGCGCGCCGAGGGCGCGGCGCAGGCACGGCTTACCGTCGGCGGCGGGAGCGCCGCCGAAGATCCGTTCAAAGCGATCTGATGCCCGATCCGCACCGCGTCGTCGCCGATGCCGAGGCACTGCTTCAGCGCGTCTCGCCCGAGGGCCGCCGGCTGGCCCAACGCCAGCGCCAGCGCCGCAATCGGCAGATGATGAAGGCGCTCGGCCGCGCGCTGGTCGCTTCGGTCGGCATCATATTGGCGGCGATCGCGGTCGGTTTCGTCTTTCCGATCGGCCAATTCGGTTTCCTTGCCGCGCTGATCGCGATGGCGATCGCCTGGGTGGTGATCTTCGCGATGAGCCATGAGCCCGAGGAGACCGTGCAGAGCCTCGCGGTCAGCGACATCACTTTGCTGCCGCAGAAGACCGAGGCGTGGCTCCAGCGCCAGCGCGCGGCATTACCCGCTCCCGCACAACGGCTTGCCGACGGAATAGGCCTCAAGCTCGAGGCGCTCGCTCCGCAGCTTGTCGGCCTCGATCCGCGCGAACCTGCCGCCGCCGAGGTGCGCAAATTGCTCGCGACCGAACTGCCCGAACTGATCGAGGGCTATAATCGCGTGCCGCTCAGCCTGCGCGCCGATGCCGGCAACGGGGTTACCCCCGACAAGCAACTGGTTGAGGCGTTAGGCGTCGTCGACAGCGAGCTTGCCCGGATGACCGCCGATCTGGCGAGCGGCGATCTTCACAAGCTCGCCACCCAGGGTCGCTATCTCGAACTGAAATATAAGGACGAGAACGAGATTTGATCCCGCCGCCCCGGCGGCAGGGAACCCGCAAAGTATCACTTTGCAGGGAGCCCGGAGGCCGGGGCGGCTGCGAATTGAGGTTGTGCCTGCCTCCTGCGGCCCCGGCCTCCGCCGGGGCGACTATAAGGTCACCGCCGCCGCGCCGCGAAGCGCGTGATCGTGCCGATCTCTTCCTCGACCAGCGCGCTGCCCGGATAGCCGGGCGCTTTCACCTGACGTTCCGCCTCCGCCAGCCGCGCGAGCGCGGTCGCGAGCGCGTCGGGGGTCCAGC
This sequence comes from Sphingomonas sp., assembly GCA_035554515.1. GTDB lineage: Bacteria > Pseudomonadota > Alphaproteobacteria > Sphingomonadales > Sphingomonadaceae > Sphingomonas_I. Next base: position 7,806 of record DATMIP010000001.1, read on the forward strand.
GGTTGAGCTGGGCGCGGATGATGTCCTTCTCCTTCCAAAAGATCACCCTGCCCGCCGTCTCCATCACGCGGTCGATGCTCTCGCCGAGCGCCATCGCGCTGCGCAGTTGCGCCAGCTGAAGCGCGCGTCGGGCCAAGGCGCGGATCACCGGGATATCCTCGATCCCTTCGCTCGCCAGCCGTGCAAGTTCGGCGTCGGCCTGCTGCGGCTGCCCAGAGAATACGGCGTTCGACAAGCGCGACAGATCACCCTCTTCAGCGCCGGCGGCAAGCGCGTCCAGCGCCTCCGGCTCAAGCGGCCGGGGGTTATCGAGCGTGGCATCGACATAGAGTGCGAGCTTTTCGAGCTCGCGGCTGATCAGCGCCCGGTCGCCGTTGCAGACCGCGGCGACGCGCGCTGCCACGTCATTCCCGATCCGCAGCCCCAGTTCGCGCCCAAGCTCGATCACCAGAGCCGCCGCATTCCGCCCCTCCGGGACGTAGCTTTGCAGCGCGAGCGCGGCCGGGCTTCCCGAAACCAGCTTTACCAGCTTCGAATCCTTGCGCAGCGCGCCGCCGATCGCCGCGACCGGATTGCCCGCCGCCGGCGCCTGGAGCAGCGCCTGCACCGCTTCGAGCGCATCGTCGGTCGCCGGATCGAGCCTGATCCAGTTACGGCCGCCGAACAGCGAGCTCGATGCCGCCTCGTCCGCCAGCCTCGCCGGATCGGCCTTGAGCGCCCCCGAGCTGAGGTCGATCCGCTGAGCATCGGAGCCGACGGCAGCGCCCAGCCTGTCGGCGAGCGCGCGCGATCCCGCCTCGTCCGGGCCGTAGAGCAGGTAGAAGCGGATTGCCGGATCGGCGCTGTCGAGCGCGCGGCGGACGCGGGCTTCCTCGGGTTTCATTCCGTGGGCGGATGGCGCCGTGCGTAGAGCGCGACGCGCGACACGATCTGCTCGGCAACCTCGCCCGACAGACGTTCGAGCGCGGTCTGTTCGGCCGCGATCACCGCATATTCGGACGTGACCACGTCGATGCCGGCGTCCGATCCCGCGGTTGTTTCGAGCAGGACCTGCTGGTTCGACGCGTCGATCAGCTTGAAGCGCGCGCGCAGCGAGCGGCGCTCGCGCGTGACGCTGTTGTTCGAACGGATTCCGAAGCCCGTAATCTGATCGTCAAGGATGACATCGAGCCGATAGCGCGTCTTGCCATGGCCGGTCGCGCCAAGGCGATCGATCAGCGCGTTGCGCATCAGCCAGCCCTGCTGACCCCCGATCGGTCCCACCTCGATATCGCTCAGCGTGCGGGCCACCGGACCGTGGCTGCCTCCGGCATACATGGGCTGAAGGCCGCAGCCGGCCAGGCCCAGCAAAATCGGCACCACGAGACCAAGGCGCGCAAGCCGCATCATGCGACGATGTTGACCAGCCGGTCGGGCACGACAATCACTTTCTTCGGCACGGCGCCCGCGAGGATCGCGATGACCCTGGACGAGTTTACCGCCATCGCCTCGAGCGCCCCCTTGTCCATGCCCTTTGCGACGGTGATCGTGTCGCGCAGCTTGCCGTTGACCTGGACAGCGACCGTGACCTCGTCCTCCACGAGCATCGCCGGATCGGCTACCGGCCAGGGCGCATCGGCGACCAGGCCTTCCCCGCCTACGCGTGCCCACGCTTCTTCGGCAAGGTGCGGCACCATCGGCGCTGCAAGCCGGATCAGCGTGCGTCCCGCCTCGTCGCGCGCGGAGGATGGCCCGGCCTTTTCGATCGCGCCGACCAGCCCATACAGCTTGGCGACCGCCTTGTTGAATGCGAGCGCCTCAATGTCGGCGGCGACGCCTGCAATCGTCTGGTGGAGCTTGCGGGTGAGCGCGAGATCGGCGGCGGTCCCGCTCCCCGCGCCGGGGAGGATTGAAGTTGCGCGCCACAGCCGCTGGACGAAGCGCGCGCACCCTTCGATGCCCGACACGCTCCACGGCAGATCGCGTTCGGGTGGGCTGTCGGAGAGCATGAACCAGCGCACCGCGTCCGCGCCATAATGATCGAGGATCGGCGCGGGATCGACCGTATTCTTCTTCGATTTGGACATCTTTTCGACACGGCCGATACGGACTTCGGGGCCGCCATCCTTGAGGAAGGCGCCACCCTCGCGCCGATCGATCTCGTCGGTCCCGAACCAGGTGATCCGCCCGCCGTCGCCATCTTCGGTAAAATAGGTTTCGTGCGTCACCATTCCCTGGGTGAACAGGCCCGTGAAAGGCTCGGCGACATCGATCATGCCGATATGCTTGAGTGCGCGCGTCCAGAAGCGGGCGTAGAGCAGGTGCAAGATCGCATGCTCGACCCCCCCGATATATTGCCCGACCGGCAGCCATTGTGCAGCGATCGCCTTGTCGAACGGCCTGTCCTTCGGCTGGCTGGCGAAGCGGATGAAATACCAGCTCGAATCGACGAACGTATCGAGCGTGTCGGTCTCGCGCCGCGCGGGCGCACCGCATCCGGGGCAATCGACCTGCTTCCATGTCGGATGGCGATCGAGCGGATTGCCGGGAATATCGAAGCTGATATCCTCGGGCAGAATGACCGGCAGCTGCTCCTTCGGCACGCCGACCGGGCCGCAGGCGTCGCAATGGATGATCGGGATGGGGGTGCCCCAATAACGCTGGCGGCTGACACCCCAGTCACGCAGGCGATAGACGGTGGTGCCGACGCCCCACCCCTCTGCCTCGGCGCGCGCGACGATCGCGCTCTTGGCGTCCTCCGAGTTCATCCCGTCGAGGAATTGCGAGTTCACGAGCACGCCGGGATCGCTATCCGCTTCGTCATGGATCGGATCGGCGGCGTGCTCTGCCGAGCGCGCGACGACGCGCGTCACCGGCAGCATATATTTGCGCGCGAAATCGAGATCGCGCTGATCGTGCGCGGGCACGCCGAACACCGCGCCCGTGCCATAGTCCATCAGCACGAAGTTCGCGACGAACACCGGCAGCTTCCAGTCGGGATCGAGCGGGTGGACCGCGCTCAGCCCCGTATCGAAACCCTTCTTCTCGGCGGTCTCGATCTCGGCCGCCGCCGTGCCGGTCTGGCGGCATTCGTCGATGAACGCCGCCAGGCCGGGCGTGCCCTCCTTGAGCGCCTGCGCGAGCGGATGATCGATCGAGACAGCGACGAACGATGCGCCGAAGATCGTGTCGGGGCGCGTCGTGAAGACTTCGACTGATTGCTCCCCCTCTCCTTCAGGGGAGGGGGCGGGGGGGTGGGGCCTATCCGCTGGCTCCGACGGCGTGTTTTCATCGCTGACAGGCCCCACCCCAACCCCTCCCTTGAAGGGGAGGGGCTTTGCCGTCAGCGCAAACCGGAAACGCAGCCCCCTGGACCTTCCGATCCAGTTCGCCTGCATCAGTTTCACCTTGTCCGGCCAATGCTCCAGGCTATCCAGCCCTTCCAGCAGTTCGTCGGCAAAGTCGGTGATCTTGAGGAACCACTGGCTGAGCTTGCGCCGCTCGACCAGCGCGCCCGATCGCCAGCCGCGCCCGTCGATCACCTGTTCGTTGGCGAGCACCGTCATGTCGACCGGATCCCAATTGACCGCGCTTTCCTTGCGATAGACCAGGCCCGCTTCGTACAGATCGAGAAACAAGGCCTGTTCCTGGCCATAATAATCGGGCTCGCACGTCGCGATTTCGCGGCTCCAGTCGAGCGCGAAGCCGAGCCGCTTGAGCTGCGTCTTCATCGCTTCGATGTTCGAACGCGTCCATGCTCCGGGATGGACCTGCTTTTCCATCGCCGCATTTTCGGCAGGCATGCCGAAGGCATCCCACCCCATCGGATGGAGCACTTCCATACCCTGCATCCGCCGGTAGCGCGCGAGCACGTCACCCATCGTGTAGTTACGGACATGGCCCATATGGATGCGCCCCGAGGGATAGGGGAACATCTCAAGCACATAGCTTTTGGGCCTGGGCGAGGCGTCGTCGGCGTGAAAGGTGCCACGCGTTTCCCATTCCCGCTGCCAGCGCGCGTCGCTGTCGCGGGGCTCGAACCGCTCCGTCACGATATCTTTAGCCGTTCGCGGCGGCGTTCCGCCTGAGATCGCGCGCTTTCTGGAGAATGATCTCCTCCAGCTTAGCGTTGGTGGCGGCATCGACCGCGGCATCGACCCACTGGCCGTTCTGGTAGACTTGTCGCGCCGCCGCGACGCGCACCGCGTCCGCCCGCAGGGCCGCGTCGAGAATCGCGACCGAAACCTTCATCCGTTCCGCCGGGACCGCCGGATTGACATACCATTCGGTCACGATGACGCCGCCATTGCTGTCCGTCTGCGCGATCGCCATGAACGACAGCGTATCGAGCGCGGCACGCCACAGATAGGCGCTGACACCAATCGTGGTGACGTTGACCGGAGCCATTTCCGGCTGCCGGGCGCGCTTTTTGCGGGCATCGGCGACGCCGGCGAGGCTGGCGACCATCGCCAGGCCGATCAGGGGACGGGAAATACGGATCATATTCGCAGGAAACCTTTGACGGTCGGGCGGGCGGCGTCGTTATAGAAGCTCATGCCCTGCTCGCAAGCCGCCTGCGGCGGGCCGCACGGGTCATATAATGTGGAGCCTCTGCAACATATCGAAATGATTCGGTAAGTTGTGTGGAACAGAGTTGCGCATAAGGGTAGCGAGTTTCGGGCGTGCGACCCATATGGGGCAAAATGAAAGTGATTCGCGGGAGATTGGGCAAATGGGGCGGCGCCGTGGCGCTGTTGGCCCTGCTTGCTGTCCCCGTTACGTCCACCAGCGCGCGCGTTCGACGGCACGGGCATGCTTCCGCCGCGGCAGCGTTCGCACCAGGCTTCAGCGCCTTCACTCCCGCTGCGGCCGATCCGCGCACGGCTGCGATCTTTGCGCGCAGCGGACTCGGTACGACCAGCTTCAATGAAGGGGCCTTCCGGTTCACGCCATCAGGCACCGGATCGAACCGCCGTGCGGTGACGGTGGCGGTACGGTCACGCGCCGTTACGCGCCAGCAGGCGGCGCGCGTGATGGCGCTGCCGAGCGACGGCCTCGCGCCTTCGGCCTATAGTCTGGGCGCTTCGGTCGGCTGGAAGCGCTTCGCGCTGGCGGGCGAGGTACAGCGCACGGACGGGGGGCTGCTGCCCAACGGGCGCGTGTCGGCCGATTTCGGCCTGATTTTCTCGGGCAAGCGCTGGGCGACCGAACTGGATCTCGCCGGCGAGCGCGCGGCTGGTACCCGGTTGCCGCATAGCGGTCTGGACGAAAGCTGGTCGGTCGGGATCGGCGGCTCATACGCGCTCACCCGCCGCTTCAACGTGACCGGCGGCGTCCGCTACAAGACGCAGCATGATCAGCTCCAGTCGCTCGCGGACGACCGCCGCGACAGCCAGGCGGTCTATCTGGGCACGACCTTCAAATTCTAGGCAGCTATCGGGCTGAGCGCGTCGACCGCTGCCCAGCCATAGGCGCCGAGACGGGCAAGGCGGCGAAAGCGTCGCGTATTCATTCCCCCCAGCGCAATGACCGGCCCGACCGCAGCCTGCGCGATTAGCCCGAATCGAAGAATCCCGAGCGACCGTCCCCCCGGATGGGACCGCGTCGCGAAGACTGGCGATACGAACATCGCGTCAGCGCAGCTCGATCTCACCTCGCCGGCCTGATGCACCGACGCGGTACGCACCAGCGGCCGTGCCGCACGCACGTGGAGCGAGCGCCCGTGCGCCCCATCCGCGCGCCAAGCAATCGCCTCGCGCGGGGTCCCCGCGAGGAGAAGCAGCAAGCGGCGTTTGCGCGCTATCCGCCGTACACGGTCGAACAGCGCGCGCCGGTCGTCCGTCGCATAATGGCGGAAGACCACCCCGCTCCCCCGCGGGAGCCGCGCAAGCGCGCACCACAGTCCGTCAGCCATGCGTTCGTCGGTCATCAGCCACAGGCGGGGGAGAGGCTGGCGGGAACGCATTGCGCTGGCCTATAGCGCGGCCATGCTCCCGACCGAAGATGATCCCGCCGCGCGCCTCGCCGCGGTTCGCGGCAAGCTGGCCCGCGCCGCCGCGCTTGCCGGGCGTAATCCGGAGGCGATCGAGCTGATCGCCATTTCCAAAACGCATCCCGCCGCCGCGATCGTGCCGCTGATCGAGGCTGGCCAGCGCAGCTTCGGCGAGAATCGCGTGCAGGAGGCGCAAGGCAAATGGCCCGCGCTCAAGGCAGCGACGCCCGACATTGGCCTCCATCTTGTCGGCCAGCTCCAGTCGAACAAGGCGGAGGATGCGGTTCGCTTGTTCGACGCAATCCATTCGCTCGACCGGCCGAGCCTCGCCGAGGCGCTCGCCAGGGCGATCGCGAAGGCCGGCCGCGCGCCCGCGCTGTTCGTGCAGGTCAATATCGGCGCGGAAGAGCAGAAAGGCGGCTGTGCGATCGGCGATCTGCCGGGCTTCCTCGCGCAATGCCGCGACCTCGGCCTCGCCATTGCCGGCCTGATGTGCGTGCCGCCCGCCGGGACCGAAGCCGCGCCTTATTTCGCGCTGCTCGCCAGGCTGGCGAGGGAAAATGGCATCGACGGCCTCAGCATGGGCATGTCGGACGATTATGAGACGGCGGCGATGCTCGGTGCCACGTGCGTTCGCGTCGGATCGGCCTTGTTCGGAAGCCGATCCTAACCGACAGGTGGGACGTTTGCTTGCGATCCGCCCTGGCCGGTCATCTCGGCCGGATAGGTTCCATGTCCTTCGATGACCAGTCCGTCGCGGAACCGGAGCACCTCGAAACGGTCCATCCCCGCCTCGTTCAGGAACCCGATCAGCAGGCAATCGACGCCTTCGAACAGCGATGTGACTTCGAATCTCAGGCCCGGCACCTTGCCTGTTCCAGGCCTCCTGCCAGTTTCGTGCAAAGTCTCCCGTCGTCATGGCAGCTTTCCCCGTTTCGTCTCCTAGCCGATCTTCACCGCATCGCCCGGCTTCAGCCTGGGCAGCAGCGCGATCAGTTCCTCCCGGGCGATGGCCACGCACCCTTCCGTCGTCGCGCCGTCGCGCCAGCAATGGAGAAAGATCGCGCTGCCTGCCCCCGGCACCGGCGGGGCGTCATTGTGGCCGAGCACGACGATCGCGTCATAGAGGCCGTCGTCGCGCCACAATCTTTCGGCGGAGAAGGCATGCGGATGGCGGACCGGGCGGTTGTAGGCGGGATCATCGGCACCGTCGGACCAGCCGTCGCCCGGGCGAATCCAGCGCCACGGCAGCGTCATGCCCTCCGGACGATCGAGGCGGTCGGGGCGCAGCAGCACGCCCCGGATCGGCCAGATGCCGATCGGCGACGCGCCATCGCCCTCCCGTTTATCCGCCGCCGCGATCAACCCGCCGCGCCCGATGCTACAGCGGATCGCGCGGTCGCCGGCATCGAGCAGGCCCGCCCCGCCGTCGACAACCAGCCTCACAGCAAATGCCCGGTGCGATCGCGCTTCACCTCCAGATAATGCGCGTTGTGTGGATTGGGCGGCAGCGCATGCGGCACGCGCTCGACCACATTTATACCTGCGGAACCCAGTCCCGCGACCTTGGCGGGATTGTTGGTAAGCAGGCGTACGCTATTCCGGTTCAGTAAATGCAGCATCGCCGCCGCGATGCCAAAATCGCGCGCATCTACCGCGAAGCCCAGCCGCAAATTGGATTCGACCGTGTCATAGCCCTGATCCTGCAGCGCATAAGCGCGCAATTTGTTGATCAGGCCGATGCCGCGCCCCTCCTGCCGCAGGTAGAGCAATATCCCCCAGCCGCCGGCGGCGATCGCCGCGATCGCGGCGCGGAGCTGCGGCCCGCAATCGCATTTGAGGCTGCCAAGCACATCGCCGGTCAGGCATTCGCTGTGGAGGCGGACGAGCGGCGCATTGCCGTCGGGGGTGCCGATCACGAGCGCGACATGCTCAGCCGCGTCGGCGGGCGAGCGGAAGGCGACGATCTCCGTATTTTCCGCACCCGCCACCGGCAGTCGTGCGCGCGCCACGATTTCGAGGCCGTCCTCGCGTTCGTAGGCGGCGATATCCGCGGGCGCGACGCGCAGATCGCCTTCGCGGCCGGCGAGGACGAAGAAAGCCGGCAGCAGCCCTGCCACCCGCGCCAGCGTCAGCGCCGCCGACGCCGCCTCATTTTCGATGATGGCGCGCGTCCGGTACGGCCCCTTGAACGGCGTGGCGAGATCGTTGGCCGGATCGGCGAGCGCGAGCGCCGCGGGCAGGTCCAGCCACGGCGCGCGCTCGATCAGTACCGGCCGCCCGGGCGTGGCGGCATCGCGCTGGTTGGCGAGCTTGAGGATCGCGCCGCGCTCGGCCGACAGCAACAGCTCGGCCTTGCCGTCGACATCGAATGCGGCCAGCCGCGTGTCGTCGGCGCGTTCGACCGCGAGCAAAGCCAGGCTGCCGTCGGCGCCCTCGACGCGCACCGGCCAGCCGCGCCGGAGCGCATCGATCGCGCGCGCGGCCTGGGCCGGGTCGCTCACACGGCGAACTCGGTCACGAGTGGGACATGATCGGAGGGACGGAGCCAGTTGCGGCAGGCTTCATGCACCTTGTGCACGGTCGCCTTGGCCGCGACCGCCCGGCTGGCCCACATATGATCGAGCCGGCGACCGCGGTCATTCACCGTCCAGTCGGGCGATCGATAGCTCCACCATGTATGGAGCCGCGCCGGCGGCGGATAAAAATGGCGGCCGAGATCGACCCAGTCATGCGCCGCCTTGAGCCGATCGAGCGCGTCGACCTCGACGGGCGTGTGGCTCACGACGTCGAGCAATTGCTTGTGGCTCCAGACGTCCTCGGGCAACGGAGCGATGTTGAAATCGCCGACGAGCAGGGTCGGCTCGTCGAGACAGCTCGCCCACTGGGTCATGCGTTCGACGAAGGCGAGCTTCTGCTTGAATTTCGGGTTGACCTCCGGATCGGGAATATCGCCGCCGGCGGGGACGTAGACATTCTCGAGCCGGAACCCCGCTTCCAGCCACACGCCGACGTGGCGCGCCTCGCCATTGTCCTGCCAGTCGAACCGCCAGCAATCGTCCGCCGCATCCCTGAACGGCAGGCGCGAGAGGATCGCGACCCCATGATGCATGCGCTGGCCGTGCAGGCGCTGATGGACATAGCCCATCCGGCGGAAATCATCCGCCGGGAAGACGTCGTCGGCGGCCTTGGTCTCCTGCAGGCACAATATGTCGACCTCTTCTTCCTTGAGGAAGCGTTCGACGATGCCGATCCGTGCCCGTACCGAATTGATGTTCCACGACGCGATCTTAAGAGCTGCCATGTCGGGCATGTAGCGGGCTGGCCCGAATGTGAAAAGGGAAGCCGGCCCGGTCGGCGGCCGGATGAGCAACCGGCAGAAAAGGAAGGGCCCCCGCTCCGGGGGCTGGAGCGAGGGCCGACCTGACGTTCGTCACGCAGGTGGATCGCAAAGCTTGTCCCGGGCAACAGGGGGGAATCCCAGGAGCAGCATCGCAACCGCAGAACCGCTCTAGGCCAGTCTACCTGTCACGAAAATGAACGAATGGGTCAATGACCCCGGCTTTTCTGGCGTGGGTCGCGCCACAGGAACGTCCCGTCGCTGATCACGCCGCCAAAGCGCTGATTCGACAGAATCGTCGTCGTGCGATTTCCCTGTGCGTCCAGAACCGTCCATCCGGAGAGCATCAGCCCGCCAGGAGCTCCGGCCTGGCGCGTGAAGGCAATCGTAATCGTGCCAAGTTCGGGATGTTTGGGGTCGCGCCCTTCGATGGCGATGCGGCCATCCGCCACCCCGGGGACGAGATGGGCATAGCGCGGAAGGTCCTTCGAGGGATCGAGCAGCAGGGCGAGCGGCGACTCGCCCACTGGCCAGCGCGATACCTGACCTACCTGATAGTCGATCATGGTCAGCGCCTTGCCGTCGCCGACGATAAGGAGCGGAACGTCCTTCTGATATTGGAAGCGGATCTTGCCGGGCTGCTTGAGCGAGATCGTCCCGGTCAGTGTTCGGCCATTGCGATCCGTCTGCGCGAATGCGGCGGTCATTGTGCTGACCGCGCGCAGATGCGCCTGGACCTGAGCAAGACCATTGGTTGCGGCGGCGGCAGGCGCCGCGATCAGCGCGGCGGCAAAGGCGATGCGAAACATCCCGTCTCCCTGACAACCGGGCGTTGAACTCCGGCTGAACTCTATTTCTTTCGCGGCCTGGGCTTTGGCCGGGTCATCGCCCAATCGCGCGAGCTTTCTATCTGGTCCAGCACCATCTGCGGATTGTCGGTGGCGTAGCGGACGAGGAGCGCCGGATACCCCTCATAATGCGGCGTTTGCCAGAACGTGTCCGGGTCGATCAGCATCAGCATTTCGACCTTGTTCGTGTGCAGGCAGAAACTGTCGGGCTCGCGGCTCGGCGTGATGACAGGCCGGTCGTTCGCCTTGACCGCGGGCCCGCCGAAATAAGTCGCAAGAACCGTATCGGGAAGCGTGAGCGCATGCGCCACCACCCTGTCCCAATCGAGGGTCATTCCCGCCGCTCCTCGCGTAGTTTCTGCCAATAAGCCAGCCGCTCGCCGATCTTTGCCTCGAACCCGCGCGGCGTCGGCTCATAGAAGACCTGCGGCGCCATTTCCTCCGGCCAGTAATCGTCGCCCGAGAACGCCTCGGTGGCATCGTGATCATATGTGTAGCCTTTGCCATAGCCGATCGTTTTCATCAGCCTGGTCGGCGCGTTCAAGATGGTCTTGGGCGGCATCAGCGACCCGGTTTCCCTGGCTGATCGCGTCGCGGCGCCATAGGCCTTGTACCCGGCATTCGATTTGGGCGCGGTTGCCAGATAGACGAGCGCATTGGCGATCGCGAGCTCGCCTTCCGGGCTGCCGAGGAAGTCGTAGCTATCCTTGGCGGCGAGGCATTGCACCAGAGCCTGCGGATCGGCGAGACCGATATCCTCGCTCGCCATCCGCACCATCCGGCGCAGCAGGTAAAGCGGCTCCTCGCCCGCGACCAGCATGCGCGCCAGATAATAGAGCGCCGCCTGCGGATCGGACCCGCGCACCGCCTTATGCAGCGCGGAAATCAGATTGTAATGCCCCTCGCGATCCTTGTCATAGACCGCGACCCGGCGATGGAGAAGCGCCGCGAGTCCCGCCGGATCGAGCGGCGCAGGGAGCTCGATCGAGAACAGGGTCTCCGCCTGATTGAGAAGGAAGCGCCCGTCGCCATCCGCGCTCGCGATCAGTGCCGCGCGAGCATCGGGATCGAGCGGCAAGGCACGGTCCTCGATCGCCTCGGCGCGCGCAAGCAGCCTTTCCAGCGCGACTGAATCGAGCCGGTTGAGGATCAACACCTGCGCCCTGCTGAGCAGCGCCGCATTCAGCTCGAACGATGGATTTTCTGTGGTCGCGCCGACCAGCACGACCGTACCATCCTCGACATAGGGCAGGAATCCATCCTGCTGCGCGCGGTTGAAACGGTGGATCTCATCCACGAACAACAGGGTGCGGCGACCGATACGCGCATGTTCCTTCGCTTCGGCAAAGGTCTTCTTGAGATCGGCCACGCCGGAAAATACCGCCGAAATACCGACGAAACGCAGGCCGACGGCGTCGGCCAGCAGCCGCGCGATGCTGGTTTTTCCGGTGCCGGGCGGACCCCACAGGACCATCGAAGACAGGCGCCCGGCCGCGACCATCCGACCGATCGCGCCTTCCGCACCGGTCAGATGCTCCTGTCCGATCACCTCATCCAACGATTGCGGGCGCAGGCGGTCCGCGAGGGGGGCGTCCGCAGCGGGGCTCATGGCCAGGTCGGACGACGGGTCGGCGGCGAAGAGATCGGCCATGGGCCGGATATAAGGCGGGAGACGAGCGGATGCCACGACGTCGCGCGGGATGCTTGGGCGCCGGCGCGATCCGAACGTGCAGAAAAGACTTGCGCGAAACCTATTACGATATATCTTGAGCGTACAAATTTCACACACAGGAGCTTTTATGTTCGGCTTTCACCACCACCGTCATCATGGCCGGCAGGATTGCGGCCCGCGCGGCGGCATGTTTCGCCGCGGCCCGTTCGAGGTCAGCTGGAGCTATGATGAAGACGGCCGCGGATTCGGCGGCGGACGCGGCGGACGCCGCCGCATGTTCGAGGGCGACGATCTGCGCCTGATCCTGCTGGCCCTGCTCGAAGAGCAGCCGCGCCACGGCTATGACCTGATCCGCGAGATCGAGGAGCGGACCGGCGGCGCCTATGCCCCCAGCCCGGGCGTCGTCTATCCTTCCTTGTCGATGCTCGACGAGATGGGGCATATCGACGAGGTCAAGGAAGACGGGGCGCGCAAGCGCTTTCAGATCAGCGACGCCGGCCGTGCGCATCTCGCCGAAAAACGCGAGGAGATCGAAGGGTTGATGGCGCGGCTCGCCCAGCTTGGTGAGCGCAGCGCACGCAGCGAGCGCGCGCCGCTGCGCCGTGCCATGGCAAGCCTGCATATGGCGCTCCGCCAGGCGGTGACCGACGGTGACGAGGCGCTGGCCCATCAGATCGTCGACATCATCGATGAGGCGACCCGCAAGATCGAACGCCTCGCGCGGTGACGCGACTTGGCGCGCTTCGCCGGCGGCTTGGCATGCAGCCGCCGGCCGCTATCGAGCAATTTCTGAAAGTAGGCATCATGAACCATAGCTTTTCCGCAACCGCCGCGGTGCCGACCGTCAGCGGAAGCCGTTATCTCCAGCAAGTGTGCAAACATTGGGCGCATAACCTGACGGTCGAATTCACGCCCTTGCATGGCACCATCATTTTCCCGAAAGATGCCCGCGGCGCCGATCACCCCGGCGACGCGCTGGTGACCTTCGACGCGCGTGACACGGCGCTCGACGTGCGCGTCGACGCTACCTCGGCCGAGCAACTTGCGGGCGTCAAAGGCGCGGTCGCCCGCCACCTCGACCGTTTCGCCTTCCGCGAGGCGCCCCTGCCGTTCGACTGGCAGGACGCCTAGGCAGGAGCCAGACCCGCCGGAGCGCCGCCGAGCGGCGCCTCCTCGCCGCGCGAATAGGTGCCGACGAGCAGGCCCGCCGCCAGCACGCGACCGCGCAATGCCTTGGCAACGTCGTCGCGCCCAGGGTTTGGGCCGAGCACGGGCGTTTCTGCCAGCGCGAACAATTGGAACACATAATCGTGGCTGCCATGCCCGGTCGGCGGATCGGGCGGCAACCACCCTTCCGAGAAGAAGCTGGCCCGCCCGACGTCGCGTCCGTCGGAACCACCCCTGCCGTCGCGCGCGATCGCGCCTTCGGCGAGGCGCCGTTCGTCGGCCGGGATGTTCCACACGACTGCATGGACCAGGGGCTGCGGCGCAGGGGCGTCGGGGTCTTCCACAATCAGGGCAAAGCTGTGCGTTCCTTCGGGCGGATCGCGCCATACAAGCGGCGGCGATACGCCATCTCCATCGGCGGTGAAGCGTTCGGGCAAACGAGCGCCATTGGCGAAAGCGGGGCTCGCCAGATCGAGGGTCGTGTTGCCGACATCCAGATCGCGATCGACAATCGCAAGTTTGGAATGGCCGGCACGCACATTGCGCATCAGCGCGCCCAGCCACCGGGGAACATGTTCAAGCATCGCGGACCTCCCTTTGCCCTTCCAACGATTTGCCGTCGTGCTGGCTCCGCCCTTTGCAGCGCGGCGAGGTGACGGGCGTCGGCAAGTCGGGCAAGGATAGGCGCGTGAACCAGCTTTTGCGAGTTTCGCGGCGCGCATGAGACGACGCCCCTTCCCGACCGCCGTGCTGTGGCTCGCGATCGTGCTGCTCGCGGCCTTGCTGATCGCCTGGCTGGCGCGCTTCCGCGTCGCGACCGCGATCGTCGACCGCAGGCTGGCGGCGGCGCATGTGCCGGCTTCCTATCGCATCACCCGGATCGGGCCGTTCCTCGAGCGGATGGAAAATGTGCGGCTGGGCGATCCGCGCGCGCCCGATCTGGTCGCGCGGCGGATCGATGTCGCGATCGGCTACGACCTGTCGGGCCCAATGGTGCGCGGCATTACCGCTGATGGCATACGCGTCCGCGGGCGATATGGCGATCATGGCCTCAGCTTCGGCGCACTCGATCGGCTGTTACCCAGCTCCGGCGGCAAATCGGGCCTGCCCGACATCGAGCTGACTTTACGCGATGCGGAGCTGACTTTGGCGAGCCCGGCGGGCGACATACGCGCGGTCATAGCGGGCGAGGGAAACCCGGCACGGGGCTTCCACGGCAAGGCGCGCGTCGCGGCGCTCGCGCTCAGCATGAGCGGCTGTGTCGCGCGAGACATCGCCGCCATATTGAAGATCACCAGCGAGAAAGGACGGCCGGGCGCTACCGGCCCTGTGCGGCTAAGCCGGCTGGAATGCCCCGGGCGGGGTCTGGCGGTGGGCGGTGGCGTGGCCGAGATCGCTCTATTGTCCGACGAAAGCTTCGAGCATGTCGCGCTGGATGCCAATTATGCCGGCTTCGGCGGCAGCGCGGGACCGATTGGTTTCGCAGGGATCAGCGGCGCTTTGTCCGGATCGCATTCGTCGAGCGGATATGGCGCGGTGGTCAGGCTTGCCGTCAGGTCGCTCTCCGCGCCGGCTTGGGCGCACGCGGTCGCGGCACAGGCGGGCATGGCCGCCGCGACCCCGCTGGGTCCGGTCGTGGACAAGGCCGCAGGCGCGCTCGCCCAGCTGCTTCGCAGGAACGACGCGACCGCGAACCTTTCGATCGACCTGCCCGCCGGCAAGCAGCCCGAATACCGGCTCCACCGGCTCGTGCTGACGGGCCGCAGCCGAAGCCAATTGGTGGCGACCGAGAATGGCGGAATCGCATGGACCGGAGCCGGGCTGCGCACCGACGCGGATGTCATCACGGGTGGCGGCGATCTGCCCGCGCTGACGGCGCGGCTGCGCCAGGCATCCGCGGGTGCGCCTTTGACCGGCATGGTGCAGCTGAAGCCGTATGCGGCTGGAGCGGCCCGGCTGGCGGCAACGCCGTTGCGCTTCGCGTGGGACGGAGCAAGGGCGTCCTTTGCAACAGACCTGACCATCGATGGTCCCTTCGATGGGGGCTATGTGCGAGGATTGACGGTGCCGGTTCGCGGCGTCGCGACCCGGGCGGGCGCCCTGACACTGGATCAAGGCTGCCATGTCGTCGCCTTCCAACGCCTTGACCTCAATTCGTTCCGGTTCGACCCGGCCGCATTTTCCATCTGCGGTTCGCCGATCGTCGCGCGCACCGGTGGCGCTCTCCGCGTCGATGCCTCGACCGTTCCTGTCCGGTTGACCGGCCAGACGTCGGGCGACACACCCATCGCGCTGACCGCGGCACGCGTGCGGCTTGCACAGCAAGGCTTTGCCGCCGAACAGGTGGCGGCAATACTCGGCGGACAGGCACAGCCGACCCGGCTGGCGATCGCCGTACTCGACGGGACATTCCGCGCCGGAACGATCGGTGGGCGGTTTGCCGGGGCGTCGGGTGCCATAGCTAATGTACCGCTCGACATCGCCGACGCGCAGGGCGGCTGGACGATGGCGGGGAGCGACCTGCGCATTACCGGCAGGCTGGGCGTGCGCGACGCCGGGGCGAGCGAGCGCTTCAAACCACTCGTTACCGACAATGCCGTGCTCGGGCTCCACGGCGGCCAGATCACTGCATCGGCCATGCTGCGCGAACCCGAAACCAACATCGCGATCGCCGCGGTTCGCCTCCAGCATGAACTGGCCTCGGGCACCGGCTATGCCATGATCGACGTGCCGGGGATCACATTCCGGCTGAAGGGGCTGCAACCGGAACGGCTGACCCCGCTCACCCTTGGCGTGATCGCCAATGTCGCGGGCACAGTTTCGGGCTCCGGCCGCATCGACTGGAACGCGAAGGGCGTCGCGAGCAGCGGTACGTTTGGCACCGAGCGGATCGATCTTGCCGCCGCCTTTGGCCCGGTCGCCGGGATCAAGGGTCGGGTCCATTTCACCGATTTGCTCGGGCTGGTCAGCGCGCCGCGTCAGGAAGCGACGATCGCCGAGGTCAATCCGGGGGTGTCGGTGACCGGGGGCGTCGTCCATTATCAATTGATCGGGCAGAACCGGATCGCGGTGGAGGATGCGCGCTGGCCGTTTGCAGGCGGGGCGTTGCTGCTCGAGTCGAGCCTGCTCGATTTCTCGGGCGCGGCCGAACGCCACCTTACCTTCCGGATCGAGGGACTGGATGCCGCCGCCTTCATCCAGCAGCTCGACTTTCCGAACATCAACGCAACCGGCACGTTCGACGGCGCGCTGCCGATGATCTTCGACGCCGGCGGAGGGCGGATCGATGGCGGGACGATCAGGGCGCGCGGGCCGGGCACGCTCGCTTATGTCGGCGAACTCAGCAACGCGCAGCTTGGGACGATGGGGAAACTCGCCTTCGATGCGCTGAAGGCGATCCGCTATTCGTCGCTCGACATCAGCCTTGACGGGAGGCTCGACGGCGAGATGGTGAGCCGGGTGCGCTTCCTGGGCGTACGCGAGGCGACACCCGATCAGAGCCTGGTGACACGCTTGATCCGCAACCTGCCCTTCCGCTTCAACATCGCCATCCGGGCACCGTTTCGCGGGCTGGTGGGATCGGCGCGTGCCTATATGGACCCGCGGCTGATCCTCAATCAGGCGCAAGCGCCCGTCCCGCCCAAACCCATTCAGCCCCCCGCAAGCGGAGCCGTGCGATGACGAAGCCATGCTTGACGCTGAGCCATTCGGGTGCGAGCCCTCGACCGATGAAGCGGTTGCCGATCCTGTACCTTGCCTGCCTCGCTCTGGCCGGCTGCGTGACGGTGAAGGCGCCCGACAAGCCGATCGAGATCAACCTGAACATCAACGTGAAGCAGGAAGTCGTCGTCAGCCTGAAGAAGGACGCCGAGGATTTCATCGCCTCCAATCCGGACCTGTTTCCAAAATGACCATGTTCCGCTCCACCATCGCCGCCGCTTTCGCAGCGCTGTCGCTGCTTGCCGCCATTCCCGCCACGGCGCAGATGAGCGCGCCGGTCGAGGCGGCGCTGGGATCGGGCGCGGTCGGCGAGCAGGCGGACGGCTATCTCGGCTTTGCGCGGCCGCCTTCGCCAGAACTGCGCAAGGAAGTGGACGCGATCAACATCAAGCGCCGCCAGGGCTACACCCAGGTCGCGCAGGCGAAGAATGTCCCGATCGAGGCATTCGCCGCGTCGATCGGATGCCGCACGCTGGCCGCGCTGAAACCCGGCCGCGCCTACAATCTCGGCGGCGCGTGGGCGGTGAAGGGCAGCGCCCCGATCACCTTGCCGAGCCAGTGCGGCGGCTGATCTGATCAAACGGTAGCCCATCAGTCTTCGCCGAACCTTTTGCCCATCACCATCAAGTCGCTCTGCTCATAACCGAGCGCGCGGTAGAAGCCGGCGACATGCGCATTTTCGGTGCGGATCATCAGGCGGATGACGCCCGCCCCCTGGGCGCGCAGCCAATCCTCGGCGGCTTCGATGATCGCGCGGCCGAGGCCGGTGCCGCGATGGCTGGCGGCGACCGCGAGATAATAGAACCAGCCGCGATGGCCGTCATAGCCCGCCATCACCGTCGCCACGACGCGGCCATCATCGCGCGCGGCGAGGATGGTCGACGTCGGGCAGGCGAGCGCGGCGGCGATATCGGCCCGCGGATCATTCCATAATTGGAGCAGGTCGGCTTCGTCCCACAGGGTGATCGCACTCTCCGCCTCCTCGACGGAGAGGGGCGCGATTTGCGTCGCCCCGACGGGCTTGTCGCTCATCCCAACCGCGCCAGCGCCGCGCGCAGGCGATCGGCTTCGGCCGCCTTGGCGGCGTGATCCTCGCGGGCCTTGGCGATCGCTTCGGGCCTGGCCTTTTCGACGAAGGCCGGATTGTCGAGGCGGGCGGCGAGGCTGTCGCGTTCTTTCCCGGCGGCCTCGGCGCCCTTGGCGAGGCGGGCGCGCTCGGCGGCGAGATCGATCACGCCTTCGAGCGGGAGCGCGTAGGTCGCCTCGTCCACGACCACCTGCGCGGCCCCGGAGCCGGAGAAGGCGGAGAACTGTATCGATTCAAGCCGGGCGAGGCGGGACAGGACCCCATGCTGGCGATCGAGCCGGGCGGCGGTGAGGTCCGACGCATCGCCGACGAACAGATGCAGCTTCGTGCCCGGGGGCACGTTGAGTTCGCTGCGGGCAGCGCGGATTTCGCCGACCAGCCGGACCAGCCATTCGACTTCGGCTGAGGCCTCCGGATCAATCGCCCGCGCGTCGGCCATTGGCCAGCGGGCGAGGATCAGGTCACAGGGGCGGTCCGCCAGCGCGTGCCACAGCTCTTCGGTGATGAAGGGCATGAAGGGGTGGAGGAGGACGAGGATCTGATCGAGGACCCAGCCGGCGACGGCGCGGGTTTCCGTGGCTTCGGGGCTCCCCTCCTGCTCGCGGGAGGGGGTGGGGCTATCCTCACCGCCCAAAGTCGAGAAGGTCGGCACCACGTCAGAAGCCCCACCCCCGGCCCCTCCCGCAAGCGGGAGGGGGGATAGGACAGGCTTGATCAGTTCGAGATACCAGTCGCAGAAGCTGGCCCAGGTGAATTGGTAGATCGTGTTGGCAGCTTCGTCGAAGCGCAGGTCTGCGAGCGCGAGGTCGAGCGCCTGGATGGTCTTGACGGTCTCGGCGATGATCCAGCGATTGATCGGGAGATCGGCCTTGGGCGGTTCCAGCGTGGTCGAGCCGCCGATGCCGTTGGACTGGGCGAAGCGGGCGGCGTTCCAGAGCTTGGTCGCGAAGTTGCGATAGCCTTCGACGCGCTTCTCATCGAGCTTGATGTCGCGGCCCTGGCTTTCCATCGCTGCGAGCGTGAAGCGCAAGGCATCGGCGCCATATTTGTCGATCAGGCCGAGGGGGTCGACCGTATTGCCCTTGGACTTGGACATCTTGGCGCCGTGCGCGTCGCGGACGAGGCCGTGGAGGTAGAGCGTCTTCCACGGCTTCTCGCCCATGAAGTGCAGCCCCTGCATCGCCATGCGCGCATCCCAGAAGAAGAGGATGTCGAAGCCGGAAATGAGGACGTCGTTGGGGTAGTGGCGGGAGACGAGGCTTCCCCTCCCGCTTGCGGGAGGGGATTGAGGGGTGGGGCTATTCGATGAGACGGGGTTCGTGGCGAGTGCGGACTCCCCACCCCCGACCCCTCCCGCAAGCGGGAGGGGAGATTCGGTGTCGCCAGGCCAACCCAGGGTGGCGAACGGCCATAGGGCTGACGAGAACCAGGTGTCGAGGACGTCGGTGTCGCGGCGGAGCGGCTTGTTGCCGGCCAGCGTCTGCGCCTCGGCTTCGGTTTCGGCGACATAGACCTGGCCGTCTTCGTCATACCAGGCCGGGATCTGGTGGCCCCACCACAATTGGCGGCTGACGCACCAGGGCTGGATATTCTCGAGCCAATTGTACCAGGTCTTCTTCCAGCTTTCGGGCACGACGCGGATGTCGCCCGAGCGGACAGCTTCGAGCGCGGGGCCGGCGAGCGTCTTGGCGTCGACATACCATTGGTCGGTCAGCCACGGTTCGATCACCACGCCCGAGCGATCGCCATAGGGCGTCTGGATGACGCGATCCTCGACCTTTTCGAGCGCGCCGGCTTCCTCCAATAGCTTGACGACCATGTCGCGCGCCTCGAACCGGTCGAGGCCCAGCAGATCGGCGGGGATGAGGCCGTCGGCGGTCTGGGCGACGCGCGCTTCGGCATCGAGCATGTTGAGCATCTCGGCCGGCTTGAACCCCGCGCGCTTGCCGACTTCGAAATCGTTGAAGTCGTGGCCCGGGGTGATCTTGACCGCGCCCGAGCCGAGCTCGGGATCGGCATGCTCATCGGCGACGATCGGAACGAGGCGGCCGGTGATGGGCAGGCGGACCTGCTTGCCGATCAGCGCCTTGTAGCGCTCGTCCTCAGGGTTCACCGCGACCGCCATGTCGGCGAGCATGGTTTCGGGGCGCGTGGTCGCGACCGAGATGGCGCCGGAGCCGTCGGCGAGCGGATAGGTCAAATGCCAGAACTGGCCCTGGCGCTCCTTGGTCTCGACCTCAAGATCGGAGATGGCGGTGCGGAAGTGCGGATCCCAATTGACCAGCCGCTTGTCGCGATAGAGCAGGCCCTGATTGTAGAGCGCGACGAAGACGTGGAGGACGGCCTTCGAGAAGCCCTCGTCCATCGTGAAGCGCTCGTTCGCCCAATCACACGACGCGCCGAGGCGGCGGAGTTGGCGGGTGATGGTGCCGCCCGACTGCGCCTTCCATTCCCAGACATGCTCGATGAAGGCGTCGCGGCCCATATCCTGGCGCTTGAGGCCCTGGCTGGCGAGGTTGCGCTCGACCACCATCTGCGTCGCGATGCCGGCATGATCGGTGCCGACCACCCACAAAGCATCCTTCCCCTGCAGGCGCGCGTGGCGGACGAGGATGTCCTGCAGCGTCACGTCGAGCGCATGGCCGATGTGGAGCGACCCGGTGACGTTGGGGGGCGGGATCACGATGGTGAAGGGCTCGGCCGTGTCGCGCGCGGGGCGGAACAGGCCGCCATCCTCCCAATGCCTGTACCAATGCGCCTCGATGGCGGCGGGATCGAAGGTCTTGTCGATGGTCATGTCGCCGCGTCCCTTAAAGAGGGATGGGCTGCGATGCGACCCCTAAGCATGGCCCGCCGTGCACGAACGCGGCGAGTCAGCGGCGGGGCTTGCGAGGCTCGGGTTCGGCGTCGAAGCCGATGGTGCGCAGCGTGCGGGCGAGCGTGTCCGATGGGATGAGGCCGGGGGCGGCCGGACTGTGGGTGGTGAGGATCGAGGGGGCGGGCTTGGCGGCTGGGTGGGCGGGGCAGACCGCGCCCGGCGCGGCGGTGGCGGAGGCGGCCGGTGGGGCGGAATCGGTAGCGGGCGCGAAGGGGGCGAGGCGCAATTTGGCTTCATGATCGGGGACGCCGCGTTCGCCGTCGGGGCGGACGCCGCGATAATAGAGCTTCTGCCACTGATCGGCGGGCGCGGTGGGATTGGTGCGGCGGACATGCTCCTGGAAGGCGTCGCGCGAGGTGATCCAGGCGCGATATTGCGCC
>DATMIP010000002.1:0-2110 GCA_035554515.1 Sphingomonas sp.
TTTTCGGTCTTGGGCGCCTTCTCTTCTTCAGCGCCCTTGACCTCGCGAGTCTCGGTCGGCGTGCCAGCCTTGCCGACGCCATGGCTGATATACGACACGGCATCGAGGCGGCTCATATCCTGCTGCTGCAGGAAATAGACCGCGTAGCTCTCGCGTTCGCTGAACAGGGCGACGAGCACGTTCGCGCCCGTCACCTCTTCCCGGCCCGATGACTGGACGTGGAGGATTGCGCGCTGGACGACGCGCTGGAAACCGCTGGTCGGCGAAGGATCGTTGCCCGTCTCGGTCTTCAGCGCATCCAGTTCGCTGTCGAGATAGGTGGCAACGGCTTCCTTGAGCTCGTCGAGATCGACTCCGCACGCGGCCATTACCTTGGACGCATGATCATCGTCGACCAGCGCGAGCAGGAGATGCTCGAGCGTCGCATATTCATGGTGGCGCGAGGACGCCGCGGTCAGCGCGTTGTGAAGGGTCTGTTCGAGCTCGCGGGCAAAACTGGGCATGTAATCTCTACTCCCGCAGGGGCAGCGAGGATGCTGCCCTGCTTGCACCAATGTCGGAACGCTCCGGCCGCCAATCAAGCTCCGCATGTTCGGGGGGCCCAAGGACGGCTGGTTTCCTCATCGCTTGAATAACCCTTCCGCACTTGAGCGATGGTTAACGGCACGGTCGATTCTGGCGCGGGCGCGAACAATTTCCGCTTCCAGGGCCGCGATCCGGGCATTCAGCTCGTCGACCGAAAATGGATCGAGATCCTGTCTCGCCAACGCGACGAGCGGATCGCCCGGCGTCTTGGGAAGAAAATCTTCAAGATCCATGATCGGATCGTTGACCCTTCGCGCGAGTCTGTCAATTGCGATCCGTCGCCCGGCGGAGGGCACCCGCAGGTAATAGTTTGCGGGGACCCCGGAGGCCGGGGCCGTAGGCGGCAAAGGTATCGCGTCAACCTCCAGCGGTCCCGGCCTCCGCCGGGACGACGGAAAGATCCGATGACAACGCTCCCAACCTCAATGATCGCGATCGACCCCAGCGAAGCGGGCGGGCCCCAAGTGCTCAAGCCGGTGGAACGCCCCGTCCCCTCCCCCTCTCCCGGTGAGCTTCTGATCCGGGTTGCCGCCGCCGGCGTGAACCGGCCCGATGTCATGCAGCGAGAGGGTAAATATCCGCCGCCGCCGGGCGCGTCCTCGATCCTCGGGCTCGAATTGGCGGGGGAGGTCGTTGCGGGCGATGCCGGCTGGATCGGCCGCAAGGTCTGCGCCCTGGTCGCGGGCGGAGCCTATGCCCAATATGCGGTCGCACCCGTGGGGCAATGCCTGCCGGTCTCGGACAGCATGACGATGATCGAAGCCGCGGCGCTGCCGGAAACGCTCTTCACGGTGTGGGGCAACCTCTTCCACCGGGTGGGGGCGAAAGCCGGCGACAGCATACTTCTCCACGGCGGCACGAGTGGGATCGGCACGATGACGATCCTGCTCGGCAAAGTTTTCGGCTTGAGCGTGACCATTACGGCCGGCAGCGCGGAGAAATGCCGACGCGCGCTTGAGATCGGCGCGGCGCATGCGATCAATTACAAGGACCAGGATTTCGTCGCCGAGGTGAAGGCCCGTGGCGGCGTCGATATCGTCCTTGATATGGTCGGCGGCGATTATCTTGGCCGCAACCTCGATTGCCTGCGCGAGGAAGGCCGCCACGTCTCGATCGCCACGCAGCGCGGGCCGGTGGCCGAATTGCCAATCTGGGCGGTGATGCGCAAACGGCTGACCCTGACGGGCACCACCCTGCGCGCACGCGACCTTGCCTTCAAATCCGCGCTACGGGCCGAGATCGAGGAGAAGGTCTGGCCGCATGTCTGCGCCGGCGCGCTCAGACCCGTCATCGATTCCACTTTCCCGCTGACGGAGGCCCGCGCGGCCCACGCGCGACTTGAAGCAGGCGAGCATGTCGGAAAAATCGTGCTCACAATTGAATGACCGGCAAGCCCGGATTGCCTAAGCCGGGTTCGCTGGCCCAGGCATCTAAAAATCATGAGGAGAATCAGGGTGCGGAAATTTGGAATCGGCGCGGCGTCCTTGTTGCTGGCGACCTCGCCTGTCGCGGCGCAGACCACCGA
>DATMIP010000003.1:0-11602 GCA_035554515.1 Sphingomonas sp.
GGCGAGATGGGGCGCATTGACCATGTTCACCGTGTCCGAATAGACCCGCATCAGCCCGGCAAGAACCGCACCCGTGATCGGCTTGATGTTGAGCTCGGCCGCCGCACCCTCGACTTCGATCGAGATCTTCGTGAGGTTATCGTGCGCCAGCTGTCCCACCAGGCTGCCGAGCTTTTCCGATAGCGCCAGATAAGGCCTCACCTTCGGCGCATCCTCGGCCGACAGACTTGGCATGTTGAGCGCGTTCGTGACGCCGCCGGTCATCAGGAAATCGGCCATCTGTTCAGCCACCTGAATGGCGACGTTGACCTGCGCCTCAGTGGTCGACGCGCCGAGATGCGGAGTCGAGATGAAGTTTGGCGTACCGAATAGCGGCGATTCCTTGGCCGGCTCCGTAACGAACACGTCGAGCGCGGCCCCGGCGATATGGCCGGAATCGAGACCCTCCTTGAGCGCCGCCTCGTCGATCAATCCGCCGCGCGCGCAATTGACGATCCGCACGCCCTTCTTCGTCCTGGCGAGATTTTCCCGTGACAGGATGTTGCGCGTGCTGTCGGTCAGCGGCGTGTGGAGCGTGATGAAATCGGCGCGGCTCAGCAACTCCTCCAGCTCGACTTTCTCGACACCAAGCTCGACTGCGCGCTCGGGCGTAAGGAAGGGATCGAACGCGATGACCTTCATTTTGAGGCCGATTGCGCGGTCCGCGACGATCGATCCGATATTGCCCGCGCCGATCAGGCCCAACGTCTTGTTGGTCATCTCGACGCCCATGAAGCGGTTCTTTTCCCACTTGCCGGCCTGCGTCGACTTGTCCGCCTCGGGCAAATCGCGGGCCAGCGCGAACATAAGGGCGATGGCATGTTCGGCGGTGGTGATCGAATTCCCGAACGGGGTGTTCATGACCACCACGCCTTTGGCGCTAGCGGCCGGAATATCGACATTGTCGACGCCGATCCCGGCGCGGCCGACCACTTTCAGATTGGTGGCGGCGTCGAGAATCGCCTTGGTCACCTTGGTCGATGAACGGATTGCGAGGCCGTCATAGCCGCCGATGATCGCGGCAAGCTCTTCGGGTGTCTTGCCGGTGATCACGTCAACCTCGACCCCGCGTTCGCGGAATATCTCGGCAGCGCGAGGGTCCATCTTGTCGGAAATAAGTACCTTGGGCATGACGATAAGCCTTTCTGCTTATCGTCATCCTGACGAAGGTCAGGATCTCAGGCGGTTGGATACAACCTCATGAGATCCCAGCCCTCGCTGGGATGACGTGAATTGGATTAACCCGCCTTGGCGGTGTGGAAGGCCCAGTCGAGCCAGGGGCCGAGTGCCTCTACGTCGGCGGTATCGACCGTGGCGCCGCACCAGACGCGGAGCCCCGGAGGGGCATCGCGATATCCCGCGACATCATAGGCCGCATTCTCCACCTCGAGCAGCGAAGCGATCTTCTTGACGAGCGCGAGCTTGCCTTCGTCATCCAGTCCCTCGACCGCATGATCGGCGAATTTCAGGCAGACGCTGGTGTTCGATCGGGTGGCGGGATCACCGGCAAGATGCTCGATCCAGTCGGCCTGTTGCACCCAGGCATCCAGCGCGGCCGCATTGGCATCCGCGCGTTCAATCAGGCCTGTCAGCCCGCCGAGCCCGAGCGCCCATTCGAGGCTCCAGATGCAATCCTCGATCGCGAGCAGCGATGGCGTGTTGATCGTGTCGCCCTTGAAGATCGTGTCGTTGAGTTTGCCGCCCTTCGTCATGCGGAAGATCTTGGGCAGCGGCCAGGCCGGTACGTAGGTTTCCAGCCGCTCGACCGCGCGCGGCCCGAGGATCAGCACCCCGTGCGCGCCTTCGCCGCCCAGCACCTTCTGCCAGGAGAAGGTCACGACGTCCAATTTGTCCCACGGCAGATCGGCCGCGAAGATGCCCGAGGTTGCGTCGCAGATCGACAGGCCTTCACGGCCGTCGGGGATCCAGTCACCGTTCGGCACCCGCACGCCCGAAGTGGTGCCGTTCCACGTAAAGACGACGTCGGTCGACCAGTCGACGGTCGCAAGATCGGGAAGCTGGCCATAATCGGCCTTCATCACCCGGGCGTCGATCTTGAGTTGCTTGACCACGTCGGTGACCCAGCCTTCGCCGAAGCTCTCCCACGCCATCATCGTCGCCGGGCGCGCGCCCAGCATTGACCAGAGGCACATTTCGACCGCGCCCGTGTCGGATGCGGGAACGATACCGATGCGATGCGAGGCGGGAAGCTTCAGGATGTGGCGGGTCAACTCCATCGCATGAACGATGCGACTCTTGCCGATTTTGGAGCGATGCGAGCGGCCGAGCGAGGCGGATGCGAGTCCGTCGGCATGCCAGCCCGGGGGCTTGGCGCAGGGACCAGAGGAAAAATAGGGGCGCGCGGGCTTCAGGCCCGGCTTGGGAAGGTCCGTCAATTCAGTCTCTCCTCACAGAGAGCACGCGCCGCGTTGGGACGGCGTGGCCCGCCGGCGCTTCTAGAGAGCGCCAGCCGAGTGTCAATCAGCATGCGGTCATTTGATTTCGGCGGTGCGTCGTGACACCGGCCGGCCGATGGCGCTGGCTGCCACGCCCCCAAATTTCAGGCAGCCATATTTGCCCGGTACCACTGTCAAGCGGACGCGGCCGACGTTAGGCTTGCTCGATGCGCGCCGTCGCCCTGCTTTGTCTGCTGCTGGCTCTCAACAGCTGTATTCCCGGGTCAAATCGGCCCGCTCGCGTCTCGCGGGTTCCGGCGGACGATATGCGCTCCTTCCAGGCATGCCTCGTCGATCTGGCGGCGCTTGGCGCCAAGGTGCAGCCTCTCCCCGACCGCAGCTGGCCAAATGGCTGCTCCGCGACTCACGCTGTCAAATTGGTCGCGATCGGTATTCCCGTAACCAATCTGGGCGCGGTCAAATGCGGTCTCGCCCGGCCGTTCGTGAGTTGGGTCCGCGAGTCGGTCCAGCAGGCCGCGCAGGCGCGGTTCGGGACTTATGTAACGAAGATCGAAAGCTTCGGCTCGTTCGCCTGCAGGCCGGTCAACAATGTCGAAGGCGGCAAGATGTCCGAACATGGACGTGCTGATGCTGTCGATATTGCCGGTTTCACGCTTGCCAACGGCCGGAGGATAATGGTGAGACAGGATTGGAATGGGCCGGACGAACAGGCGCGCGCATTCCTGCGCGATCTGCACAAGGCCGCATGTCGTCGCTTCAACGTCGTCCTCGGTCCCGATGCGAACGCCTATCACCAGGATCATTTTCACTTCGATATGGGCAGCGGACCCTACTGCCGCTAACGCCCTGCGGATGACCGAAAGCTCGATCCCTAACCGCATTTTTCCGAAGGCCAAGGATGATGCCGTGGCCGCCGCGCAGGCGGCGCACGTCATGCCGCAGACGTCCGATCCGGCTTATCGGCTAGCTTATCAGGATTCCGATTTCCTGCTCCGCGAAGATCTAAGGCCGGTGCGCTTTCAACTGGAGCTGATGAAGCCCGAATTATATCTGGAGGAAGCCGGCATCGGGTCGACCTTCGTCATGTACGGCTCGGCGCGCATTCCGTCACCCGAACGCGCCGACATGCTGATCGAAGCGGCGAAGACCGACACCCAGCGCCGCATTGCGACGAGCCTGAAAGCGAAGTCGCATTATTACGATGTCGCGCGCGCGCTTGCGCGGCTGGCGAGCAGCGCACCCGACTCGGCGGACGGGAAGCGGCAGTTCGTGGTTTGTTCCGGAGGTGGCCCCGCTATCATGGAGGCTGCCAATCGCGGGGCGGCCGATGTCGGCAAGGATTCGGTTGGGCTGAACATCGTCCTGCCGTTCGAGCAGGCGCCCAATCAATATGTGACGCCGCACCTCAGCTTCAATTTCCATTATTTCGCGCTCAGGAAGATGCATTTCCTGATCCGTGCACGCGCAGTCGCGGTGTTTCCCGGCGGATTTGGAACCTTCGACGAATTCTTCGAGCTCCTCACGCTCGTTCAGACGGGCAAGACGTCGGTCCTGCCGATCCTGCTTTACGGACGGGAATTCTGGAACCGCGTCGTCAATTTCGACGCGCTCGTGGAAGAGGGCGTGGTCGCGCCGCAGGACCTGGACCTGTTCCGCTTTTGCGAGACGGCTGAGGAGGGCTGGGCCTGCGTCCAGGAATTCTATCGGAGCCACCAGCAGCCAATCTTCCGCAAGGGCCGCGGCGAGAAATGACGGGCTCCTCCCCGCTGCGGGGAGGAGCCTGATACTTAAAGCGCTGCCTTGAGGTCCTCGACGAGATCGGTGCGCTCCCATGGGAAATAATCGCCCTCGGCTTCGCGCCCGAAATGGCCATAAGCGGCGGTCTTCTGATAGATCGGCTTGTTGAGGCCGAGATGGGTGCGAATGCCGCGCGGGGTCAGCCCGCCAAGCTTGGGAATGCTCATGATCGCGGCCTCGATCTTGTCATCGCCGACGGTGCCGGTGCCATGCGTATCGACGTAGAGCGACAGCGGCTTCGATACGCCGATCGCATAGGCCAGCTGGATCGTGCAGCGCTGGGCAAGCCCGGCGGCGACGATATTCTTCGCCAGATAGCGGGTGATATAGGCCGCGGAGCGGTCGACCTTGGTCGGATCCTTGCCGCTGAAAGCGCCGCCGCCGTGCGGCGATGCGCCTCCATAAGTGTCCACGATGATCTTGCGTCCGGTCAGGCCCGCGTCGCCGTCTGGCCCGCCAATCTCGAAGCTGCCGGTCGGGTTGATGTGATATTCGGTCGCATCGGATAGCAGCGAGGCCGGCAGAATGTCGGCGATGACCCGCTTGACATAGGCTTTGAGCTCAGCCTCCTTGTCGCCCTCATCATAGCCCTTGCCGTGCTGGGTCGAGACCACGATCGCGGTGGCGGCGACGGGCTTGCTGCCTTCATAGCGCAAGGTAACCTGGCTCTTGGCGTCGGGTTCGAGGAACGGGGCGGTGCCCGCATGGCGATCGGCGGCCATGCGCTCGAGAATTTTATGGCTGTAATAGAGCGTCGCCGGCATCAGATCGGGCGTATCGTCAGCGGCATAGCCGAACATGATACCCTGATCGCCCGCGCCTTCATCCTTGTTGCCGGACGCGTCAACGCCCTGCGCGATGTGCGCCGACTGTGGGTGGAGGTTGTTTTCGAAGCGGAAGGTCTTCCAGTGGAAACCATCCTGCTCGTAGCCGATGCGCCTGACGGTCGCGCGGACCGCATCCTCAACCTCTTGCTGCACGCCGGGCGCCCAGTTGCCGGCCTCGTCCATGATGCCCTTGCCGCGAATCTCACCCGCCAGGACCACAAGCTGCGTCGTGGTCAATGTTTCGCACGCGATTCGCGCTTCCGGATCCTTGCTCAGGAACAGATCGACCACCGCGTCTGAAATCTGGTCTGCCACCTTATCGGGATGGCCTTCCGAAACGCTTTCGGACGTGAAGAGATAATCGCTGCGCATGGACGATCGGTTCCTCGGGACAAGCGGCCACATGGCCGGATATAAAGCAATTGTTATATGGGCATCTAGCTTGGGCGGCGGCGGCTTGCAAATCCGATTGTCCCAAGGAGGAGCGCGAGTGCCAGCGGGACGCTGTTTCCGAACCGCGCAAACAATGTCGGCTGAGCCTCCGGCGGCAGTGGCTCTTCGATGGCGCCGGCGCTACGCCACGGCAGGGTCGCGATCAGGCCGCCACCGGCGTCGATCACCGCCGAAATACCCGTGGGGGTCGAGCGCACGATCGGAATGCCTTCCTCCGCCGCGCGCAATTGCGCCTGGGCAAGATGCTGCGGCGGACCCCATCGCCCGAACCAGGCGTCGTTGGATGGATTGAACAGGAAACGCGGCCGGGAGGCGCGGTCGATCACATGGCCCGAAAAGATGATCTCGTAGCAGATTTGTCCACCGACCTTCCCGATCCGGGGCAGATCGATGTCGCGCGGGCCAGGGCCGGAATTGAAGTCGGCATCGCCCGGCGCGAGCCGCGACAAGCCAATCCGCGACAGGATCGGGCGCATCGGGAGATATTCGCCAAAGGGCACGAGGTGCGCCTTGTCGTAGCGGCCCAGCAGCCTTGCTCCGGAATCGAGCGCGAACAGACTGTTGGCGGCATAAGCGATGCTTCCGTCGGGCGC
The DNA here is from genome assembly GCA_035554515.1 of Sphingomonas sp. Lineage (GTDB taxonomy): Bacteria > Pseudomonadota > Alphaproteobacteria > Sphingomonadales > Sphingomonadaceae > Sphingomonas_I. The sequence goes on from DATMIP010000003.1 coordinate 6,127, forward strand.
GAACCGCAAAGTCTCCCCCCCGGTCAGCATGATGTCGCGCGGCCCCAGCAGCCCGGCGAGCGACCGGCGGGAAAGCTCATCCTCTTCGAGCAGATCCGGAATCGCGACCTCGGGCCAAAACACGATCCGCCGGATCGGTCCGGGCCTGCCGGTCAGCACTGCCAGGCGCCGGTAATTGTCGGCGATGCGGGCGCTATCCCATTTATTCTCCTGACCGATATTGGGTTGAACGACATGAAGGAGCAGCGGCTCCTCGGTGGACCGGGCTACCGGGGACGACCCCATCGTCATTCCCGCGCCCAGCAGGATCGCGGCGACCAGGAGGGGGGCGAGCACCGCGATTCGTCGGTTCGCGGTGCGCGGCAGCGAACCTCCATGCGCTTCCACGACGGAGGCTACCGCGACATACAGCAAACCCGCGAACAGGGCCGTCAGCCCCGACAGCCCATAGGTCCCCACAATTGCGAGCACGGGCCGAACAGGCGCCACCGGCGCCCATATGGCGGCGAGCGGATTCCACGCGAAGCCCGTCAGGAGGCTGGCCCGCGCCAGCTCGTTCAGGATCCAGGAAGCCCCAAAAAAATAAGGCAGAGCGCGATCCCGGCCGCGCGCCAGCCACCACGCAACTGCCGTCGCCAGCGCCGGGAAAACGGCCAGGTAGAGCGATAGCAGGACCACCGCGACCCACCCGAGCCAGGCAGGCATCGCGGCCTGATAGGTAAAGGCGGTAGCGATCCAGTTGAGCCCGAGACAAAAGTGACCGAATCCGAACCACCAGCCGAGCGCGGCGGCGCCGCGCAGGGTCCTGGCGCGCCGCAGCAAGGCCACAAGACCGGTGAGGCACAGCAAGGTCAGCGGCCACAGTCCAAGCGGCGCGAAGCCGCAAGCGGCGATCGACCCCAGCGCGAAGGCGAACGGGTAAGCGCGGGTCGCGCCGAACACAGACATTGCGGCGCCTTAGCGCGGACGAAGCCAAGGTGGAATGACGTGCCGCGCGAGAGGGGGTAGGGTCGCCTTATGCCGGTTCAACCATTCCATCTTGCTTTCCTCGTCCATGATCTTGCTGCCGTGCGTGCTGTCCATGGCGGCTTGCTCGGCTGTTGGCAGGGGCGCGGTTTGGAGCGGTGGATCGATTTCGATCTGCACGGTCACCAGATCGTGGTCCCTCTCGATCCCATGCCGCCACCCGCTGGGCCGACCGGCCGAGTCGATGGCGACGACATGCCCGGACCCCACTTCGGGATCGCGCCGCACGTCCGCTCCGCGGGTCAGGCTGGCGAGCAGGCGATGATGTTCTGCCGTGATTGCCCAGGCAACGCACTCGAGCTCAAGACCTTTCGCGACCAGCTTTTTGCGGGTGCTTGACGATGCGGGCACCCCCTCCGACGATCGATCCGGATTGCTATCGGGCGAGCGATCCCGCGCTCGCTAGCCTCGATGACGCGACGGCTGTCGCTCATTACCGCGCCTACGGCCGCGCGCGCGGCGTGGTCGCGTCGCCGTTGGCGCTGCGTGAAAACCTGCTCGATTTCATCGATGACGAATATTCGCTCCTCGAAATTGGACCATTCTGGCAGCCGCTCAAACGCGGTCCGAACGTCGAATATCTGGATGTGCTCGACGCCGATCAGTTGCGCGCGCGTGCGGCGCAGACGCGCGGCAACCCGGCCGGCGTTCCCGATCACATTCATCATGTCGGCAGCCTCGAGGCGGTCGATCGCCGTTACGACGCCGTACTGAGCAGCCATTCGATCGAGCATCACCCCGATCTCGTGCGCCACCTGCAGCTGGTGGAGCGGGTGCTCAATCCTGGCGGAGCTTATTTCCTGATCATACCGGACAAGCGCTATTGCTTCGATCATTTTATCACCGAAAGCACGATCGCGGACGTAATCGCGGCCTATCGCGAAAGCAGGACCGTGCACACTTTGAAGAGCGTGATCGAGCATCGCGCGCTGACGACACATAATGATTCTCTGCGTCACTGGCGGGGCGACCATGGCAATGCGGAGCGCCACCGCGCCAGCCGCACCCGGGCGGCGATCGAGGAATTTGATCGTGCGGAAGGAGCCTATATCGACGTTCATGCCTGGTATTTCACCCCGCCGGCATTTCGCTCGATCATGAGCATTTTGCGCGAAATGGGGCTGATCCGGCTGGATATCGCCGGCGTTTATCACCCGGCATTCGGCCGCAACGAATTCTGCGCGATCCTCAACCTGCCCGGTTGATCAGGTCAGCAGCTTCGTGCCTTGGTCGCGCACCGCGGCACCGATCATACCCGAGAAGAGCGCGAGCATCGGGGGTAGCGATATGTGCACGCGCACGAGATCATCCTTCACCTCCAGCCGGGCCGGGATGATCTGGCCCATCGCACTGATCTCCAGCGCCATCTCATCCTCTGCCGGCCATGACGAGCGGACCTCGGCGATCCCGCCGGGCAGATGAGCCCCAAGTTCCCCGATGCGCGATTTCAGACGTGCGCGCGCCGCCTCGCGGCCGAGCTTGTGGGGAACGTCGATGCTGACCGGAACCGCCATCAGCGCGCCGACACGCGCCATATGCTGTTGCCGACATCGTCGGCCACGAGCAGCCCGCCATTCCTGTCGATCGCGACCCCCACCGGCCGACCGTGCGCGCGGCCATCTGCATCCAGAAAGCCGGTGAGAACGTCGATCGGCTTCCCGACCGGTTTGCCGTGCGCGAACCTCACGAACACCACCTTATAGCCCGACGGCGGCTTGCGGTTCCACGATCCGTGCTGGCCGATGAAGGCGCCTTCGGCAAATCGCGCGCCCAGCTGATTGCCGGTGGCGAAGGCCAGGCCGAGCGATGCAGTATGCGGCCCGAGCGCATAATCCGGGCGGATCGCTGTCTCCTGCAGCAGCGCCGGGGGCGGTTCTTTCGGCCGATTGTCGGGATAGCCGCCCCAGTAGAACCAGGGCCAGCCATAGAAGCCGCCAAACTGCACATTGGTGAGGTAATCGGGAACTATATCCGAACCGAGCTCATCGCGTTCGTTGACCACCACCCATAATTCGCGCGTCACCGGCTCCCACGCCATGCCGTTGGGATTGCGAATGCCATAAGCGTAGATGCGGTAGCTCCCGCTCTTCGTGTCGATCTCCCAGATCGCCGCACGCTCCTGTTCGGCCGCCAGCCCGCGTTCACCGACGTTCGAATTCGAACCGACCGTCACATACAGCCTGGTGCCATCGGGCGTCGCGATCACGTTCTTCGTCCAGTGGTGATTGATTGTGCCAGCCGGCAGCGCAACCACCTTGTGCGCTCTCGCGGTGATCTTCGTGTCGCCGACCCTGAATGGAAAGCGCAGCAGCGCATCGGTGTCCGCAACGTAGAGCTGGTCACCGACAAGCGCCATGCCGAATGGGGAATTCAGACCGGAGAGCAATGTCGATCGCCGATCGGCCACGCCGTCGCCGTTCGTGTCGCGCAGCACGCTGATGCGGTTGGCGCTTTTCCCACCGGCGCCGGCCATGCCCATCATCATCGTCCGGATCCAGCCCTTGATCCCGGGATTGTCGTCCGGCTTGGGCGGGGCATTGGTTTCGGCGACCAATATATCGCCATTGGGCAAGGCAAGCAGCCAGCGCGGATGATCGAGGTCGGCGGCAAATCGCTGCACCTTCAGCCCCGCGGCGGCCACCGGAGCCTCCCCATTCTTCCAGCCGATCGGCTGCGCGACTTTCACCAGGGGTATGAGGCCGCGATGCGGCTTGCCGAGTTCGGGCCGTGGGCCCTCGACAGCCTCAACGGAAAGATGCGCGCGCTGGCGATGGAAGGATATTGCCGTCCCGACACCGGCGATCGCCATGACCAGTATGACCACCGCGATCATGCCGAGGAATGCGCGTTTCACCATGGCTCAATAACTCCTGGCCATGGGAAAGGTGGCGTCATTCGACCGCTAATGCGTCAATCGGCGGATGTAATCTGAGGCGCGTCACCCGGCGCAGATCGGCGTCGATCACCTCCAGGCGCCAGCCGCTCGGGTGGAGGACGGTCTCGCCCGCTTGCGGAACGTGACCGGCGAGCACGGTCGCGAGGCCCCCGAGCGTGTCGATATCCTCCTCGACCTCCCCCAGGCGCGCATCGATCAATTCGGCCACTTCCTCGAGCTCCGCGCGGGCATCGGCGTGCCACACGCCATCCCTCATCGGTACCAGCGCGGCTTCCGGCGCATCGTCATGCTCGTCCTCGATCTCGCCGACAATTTCCTCGACGATATCCTCGATCGTGACGAGGCCCTCGGTACCTGAATATTCGTCGAGGACGATCGCCAGGTGAGTCCGCGTCGCGCGCATTTCAGCGAGCAGGTCGAGCACGCCCATCGATTCGGGAACGTAGCGCGGCTGCCGGATCAGTGGCGCAACCGTTGCCGGCGGCGTTTCGTCGCGCGCGAGGATCGCGAATACGTCCTTGATGTGGATCATGCCGATCACCTCGTCGAGGCTGTCGCGATACACCGGCAAGCGGCTGTGCCCGGCCTCGGCGAATGCCGCGACCAGTTCGGTGAAGCTGATCGTTTCCGGCACCGCGATGATATCCGCGCGCGGTACGCCTGCGTCGCCAGCAGTGCGGTCGCCGAAATCAAGCAGGTTGCGCAGCATCTGGCGCTCGGGGCCGGACAGGTCGCCCTTGGCGGGCGCCTCGTCCTCATGCTCCTCGATCGCTTCCTCGATCTGGTCGCGCAGCGTCGGCTCGCTCTCCCGCCCGAAGATCAGGCTACGCAAGCCGGCCCACAATCGGCCCCCGTCATTGTCGTCAGACATTGGCGACCTCAATCCTCGCGCACAGCGTAGGGATCGTCGATCCCGAGCGACGCAAGCGCGGCGCGCTCAATCTCTTCCATGGCCTCCGCCTCGGCCTCTCCCTGCTCATGGTCATAGCCTAGCAAATGTAGCAGCCCGTGGACAATGAGGTGGGTGGCATGGGTCGCGAGATCGATATTCTTTTCGTCCGCCTCGCGCGTCGTGACCCCATGCGCCAGGACGATGTCGCCAAGCAACGTCTCGCCGTCATCGTCGCCAGGATTGAGCGCGTCGAGCAGATCGGGCTGGACCATCGGGAAGGACAGGACATTGGTCGGCTTGTCCTTATGACGATAGGTGCGGTTGAGCAGCTGCACCTCATCGTCCGACGTATAACGCACCGAAATTTCGACGATGGTCTGCATCGCCGCGATATCGCCATGGGCGCTCGCCTCGATTGCGGCACGTACCGCGCGCTCGGCCAGTGCCTCCCACGGTTCGTCCGCCGGCCATGGCGCTTCGACCGCTGTTTCGACCTGGATCATCCGCGGCCGTCTGAGCGAAGTCGTTGCCCTTGTACAGCGCCGCGCGCGGTCCGTGGCCGCTTCCCGCGTTCAGGTGCCGTCGCCCTCATAGGCTTCGACGATCCGCCCCACTATCGGATGCCGCACGACGTCGGCCGTGCTGAAGCGGATCGTGGCGAT
>DATMIP010000004.1:0-2442 GCA_035554515.1 Sphingomonas sp.
CCGCCATACCAATATGGGCGGAACCCGAGCAGGTTGCGCCAGAAGCTGTCCTGGTTGTCGCGGTTATGAACGATGAAGCCAACATGGATGATGCGGCCGGATAGCGGGTTCATGGGAGTCGCGGGCGGCGATGCCGGAGGCTGCACGAACTGAACGCGGTTGCCTTCAGGATCGGTGACCTCAAACCAGTGGCTGCCATCCGTCCCGCTGCTGACTCGTCGCGGCACCCGCACCTTGCGCGACGCGAGATAGAGACGCATCGCCTCTGCGTCGGTGGTATTGTAGGCGATGTGATCCAGCCGGTTGATCGAGGGAGCGCCCGCCGGGAGCGGAAGCAACTCGATATATTGGACAGGGCTGAAATAATATCGCGTGCCCTCCGGGTTTTCGGGATCAATGCCCTTCACCGCGCCAAGATCGTGCACATAGAATTGCTCGCTCTTGGCCGCGTCCGCAGCATAGATCGCCAGATGGGAGACCGAGGTCAGCGGGAGGCGCTGCGTTGGCGCCGAAATCGCAATTCCGGCTGCAAATATTGTCGCCACCGCGGCCATGGCGCGCTGCATGTTCCATCCCTCCTGCCTCGATTTTAGTGGCCGTTGTTAGCGGAACCATAGGCGCTTATGCTGGTCCCGCCAGCCCATATGAAGGTACGGCAGAGGAGGATTGCATGCCGAATGAAGTCTCGCGCCGCAAACTGATGGAGCTCAGCGTGGCAGGCGCCGCCGCACTGGTAGGCGCAGACGCCAGGGCGCTCTCGCGGTCATCTCTGCCCGATGGCGAGAAGATCGGTTTCGCGATCGTGGGACTGGGTAATCTTTCGCAGGGACAACTCATTCCGGGCCTGCGGAAGGCCCGCGGCGCCCGGCTGGTCGCGGTCGTGAGCGGCCATCCCGAAAAGGCGAAGCGCATCGCGGCGGCCGAAGGCCTGCCCGCCGACGCGATCTATTCCTACGAAGAGTATGATCGGATCGCGAACGATCCACGCATCCAGGTCGTGTTCATCGTGCTGCCGAACAGCATGCATGCCGAATATACGATCCGCGCGCTAAAGGCCGGCAAGCATGTGCTGTGCGAGAAGCCGATGGCGACGACGATCGCCGACTGCGAAGCGATGATAGCCGCCGCCAAGGCCGCCAACCGAAAGCTGATGATCGCCTATCGCTGCCATTATGAACCGAAGAATCTCGAAGCGATGCGCCGCGTCCGTTCGGGCGCGCTCGGCAAGCCCCGGCTGGTGGTTACCGACATGGGGCGCCAGGCCGATCCCAAACAGCCCTCCGATGCGTGGCGGCTCGACGGGAAAATGTCGGGCAACGGCGCGCTTGGCGACATGGGCGTCTACGGTGTGAGCGCCGCGCGCTATCTGCTCAACGAAGAGCCTGTCGAGGTGCGCGCCTGGTCGAACACCGACCGGAATGACCCGCGCTTCGCCACCACGCACGATCTGATTTCGTGGCAGTTCCGCTTTCCGTCGGGCGCGATCTGCAACGGATCGACCTCGTTCAACTACAATGCGACCATGTCCTACGAGATATGGGGCGAGAAGGCGCGCCTCCGCGCCGATCCTGGTGCCTTTTACGGCGGCAACAAATTCTCGATCGTGAATGGCGGCAACTTCACCGATATCGACGTCCCCGAAATCGATCAGTTCGCGCGCGAGATGGACTGGATGGCGGACGTCGTGCGCGGGAAGGCGCCGCTCGTCTCGCCCGGTGAGGAAGGGCTGCAGGATATGCGCCTGATGAAGGCGATCACCGATTCGCTCGCCAAGGGCGGCGCGCCGGTGCGCACCGACTGGGGTTACAAACGCGCGGTCGACCCCGCCGCGGTCGTGGATATCGTGGCCTGAGACCGTTCGTGCTGAGCTTGTCGAAGCACTGTCGTTCTTGGAAGGCAGCCCTTCGACAGGCTCAGGGCGAACGGAGATTTACACAGTCTGGCGGGTGGTCGAGCGCGCGCCCCACAAGGCATAGAACAGCACGTACAGCTCGCACGCGGCGGTCAGCAGGAACGACCATTGCAGGCCGTAGGCATCGGCCAATTTGCCCTGCACCACCACGAGCGCGCCTCCCGCGATTGCCATGATCAGCAGCCCCGACCCTTCCTCGGTCAGCGGACCAAGCCCGCGGATGCCGAGGGTGAAGATGGTCGGGAACATGATCGAGTGGAACAGCCCGACGAGGATCAGCGACCACATCGCGACCGGCCCGTGCGCGAACACGGTGATCATCATCACGACGAAGGCGCCGATCGAAAAGGCGGCGAGCACGGTTTCGGCGCGCACTTTCTGCATGATCGCCGATCCGACGAAACGCCCGATCATCATCCCGCCCCACAGGAAGGTCAGGTATCGGCCGGCCATCTCATGCGTCAGATTGGCTATATCCGGCCGGCTGACGAAATTGACGAACAGGTTGGCCACACCGATCTCGGCGATCA
>DATMIP010000005.1:0-4989 GCA_035554515.1 Sphingomonas sp.
CTCCGTCCAGGGTCCGTCGGCTTGCCCAAACAATGTGGCTCCATCTTCGCCCATTGAGCGTCGGTCAGTACAAAGCGGTTCATCCAAAGCGTGAATCACATCCCTACACAAATGGGAATCCCAATTCCCCACAGGCCCTAGAATCGTCACGGCTCCGATCTAATTGGAGCGCATCAAAGCCGTCGAGGCTTCGATTGTGAGTAGAGTGGCGTCCCCGCTGAGATCATCGCGGTCATGGCGGCGTCGACCAGCTTCCGCCGCTCGCTTTCGAAGGCTGCGCCGCCTAATCGGTGAAGATGCATGTCGAAGCCCAGGCGATCGTTTGCGCGGTACGCGCCCATGGCGAGCATGGCGCGATCGTACGTGCGCTCACACCCGCCGATGGAATGCTCGCCGGCTATGTGCGCGGGGGTCGCTCGCGGCGGCTGAAACCGCAACTGGTCCCCGGCAATCTCATCCGCGCCGATTTTCGCGCGCGCAATGACGAACAGCTTCCCTCGCTCACCGTCGAACTGATCGAGAGCCGCGCTTCGATGCTGAGCGAGGCGCTTCCGGTGGCCGCCATCGAATGGGCGACCGCGCTTGCCGCCGCTATCCTGCCGGAGGCTCAGCCATATCGCACGGTTTATACCGCCCTCGACGGGGTCCTCGCGGCGGTCCAGGCTGCGCCGTCGGCACGTGGCTGGGCAGCGGCGCTGGTGCGATATGAATTGCTGCTGTTGACCGAACTTGGCTTCGGGCTGGATTTGTCGGCCTGCGTCGCCAGCGGCGCTCGTGACGATCTGGCTTATGTCAGCCCCAAAAGCGGGGGCGCCGTCAGCCGGACCGCTGGCGCTGGCTATCACGACCGGTTGTTGCCGCTGCCGGGCTTCCTGACCGAGGGCGGGACAGGAGCGTGGGGCGAGATAATCGACGGATTCCGGCTCACCGGCCATTTTCTCGAACGCGACCTGCTTCACGGTCGCGCGGCCGAAATCCTCGCCGCGCGTGGCCGGCTGGTCGACCGCTTGAAGCGGGCAGGAGGCTAGGCCTAGGGAGAAGCAGGAGGAGCCGCTTAATGACCGACCAGCCGATCATCACCCTCAACGACCACCAGTCCATGCCCCAGCTCGGCTACGGCGTGTTCCAGGTCCCGCCAGAAGAAACCGAGCGGCTCGTGGCTGATGCGATCGACATCGGTTATAAGGCGGTCGATACGGCGGCCTTCTATCGCAACGAGGCCGGCGTCGGTCGCGCGGTACGCGCCAGCGGCAAGCCAGTCTTCGTCACCACTAAATTGTTTAACGACGATCAGGGTTATGATCGCGCGCTCAAGGCATTCGACGCGAGCTACGCCGCCCTCGGGCTGGAAGTCCTCGATCTCTATCTGATTCACTGGCCCAAGCCGGCGCTCAATCGCTACGTCGAAAGCTGGAAGGCGCTCATCCGGTTGCGCGAAGAGGGCCGGGTCAGGACGATCGGCGTATCCAACTTCACCATGACTCAGCTCGAACGTATCATCCACGACACAGGAGTCGTGCCGGCGGTCAACCAGATTGAGCTTCACCCGCAATTTCAGCAGGTTGAGCTGCGCGCTTACCATGATGAGAACAATATCGTCACGACCAGCTGGTCGCCGCTGGGGCGGGGTGGGGCGCTTTCCGATCCGGTGATCGCGGACATCGCGCGAAAACACGGCAAGAGCCCCGCGCAGATCACCATTCGCTGGCACATCGACAATGGCCTGGTCGTCATTCCCAAATCATCGAGCCGGGCGCGGCAGGCGGAGAATCTGGACGTGTTCGGCTTCGCGCTCGATGGTGATGACATGCATGCCATCGCGGCACTGGACGATGCGGACGGGCGGATCGGGCCTGATCCGGATCTGCTATAGGATCGCGGAAAGTCGTGCGACCCAACGGTAAAGATAAGCGGTGATCGCACCGAACACAGCCAGGCCGATGAATATGGCCGGGGTGGCGAACCAATCGCCGACAAGAGCGAGCGGGGTGCCGCTGCCGGTCGTCACGATCAGTCCGGCCAGCGCTACGCCGAACAGCCCGTCGCCGACGATGAAGCCCGAAGCGAGCAGCACGCCGGTACGCGCCGCGACCTCGGTCCTGGTCCGTTTCTCGTAGAGCCAGCCGATGATCGCGCCAATCACGACGGGCAGCGTCGCGCCCATCGGCAGATAGATGCCCAAGCCTACCGCCAGCGGCGGCACGCGCCGCCAGCCCAATTTGCCGAGCAGGGCGTCGATCAGAATCAGGACGAGGCCGACGGCGGCGCCGCTGCCGATCAGCGGCCAGTCGAGTCCGGCGCCCAGCACGCCCTTGGCCAATGTGCTGATCAGGGTCGCCTGGGGCGCCGCGAGGGGATGGGCCGGGGCGGCGCCCTGCAAGGGCGCGAAGCCATAGGCCTGATTGAGCAGGTTGAGCGTGACCGGGATGACCAGAGAGCCCGCGATCACGCCGATCATGAGCGCGACCTGCTGCTTCCACGGTGTAGCGCCGACTAATTGCCCGGTCTTGAGGTCCTGCAGATTGTCGTTCGAGATAGTCGCAGTCGAGAAGATCAGCGAGGCCAGAAACAGAGCGAAGGCAACGAGATGCTGGACCGCGCCGGCCGGTACATGCGGCTTCACGAAGATCGCGAGCATCAGCCCTGCCCCGACCACGCCAAGAATACCGAGCCCCGACACGGGGCTGTTCGACGCGCCGATCAGGCCCGCCATATAGCCGCACACCGCTGCCACGATCGCGCCGGCGATGATCACATAGACGATGCCGAGCATCACCAGAGGCCAGGCGATGCCCGCCAGCGGCCCCGCGATCAGGAATTCGTAAAGGACGAGTGCCATCGGCACGATCAGAACGATCAGGCCGAGCCCAAGCAGGGGAACCGGAATGTCCTGCTCCTCGATCGCGAGCAGCTCATTGCCGGCCTTGCGCGCTTTCGATGCGGCGAGAGATTCCTTGAGGCCGCCCAGGATCGGCACGATCAGGGTAGCGAGCGTCCACAAGGCGGCGATCCCGATAACCCCCGCGCCGAAGAAACGTACCTGATGAGCCCAGACCGCCTGCGCCGCATCGGGCGTTCCAGCCCAGAAAGCCAGCAAAGGGGTGACGATGCCGAAACCGAGCACCAGCCCCCAGAATATCGCGAGGCCCACCGTCAGCCCGACCAAATGGCCGGCGCCCAGCAACGCGAACGACAGGCTTATGTCGATGCCGGAACCCGTCTGACCGACACGAAACCATTTGGTAACCTCGGCGGTTGCGATCTGGGTGGCGGCCAGCGCCGAATAGAAAGCCGCAGCGACACTGCCGGCGATGATTACACGCAGGCCCACCTTGCTTTCGGCGGCACCCTCCGCGGTTTCCGAGCCGACTTTAAGCACCGCCGCGGCAGCGACGCCCTCCGGATAGGGGAGGTCCGACCCCGTCACGAGCGCACGCCGCAACGGCACGCTGAACAGTACGCCGAGCAGGCCGCCGAGCGCGCAGACCCAGAAGGTCATCCAGAAGCTGAAGCCCGTCCACCAGCCGACCATGATCAGGCCCGGCAGGACGTAGCCGATCGCCGAGAGGGTGCCCGCGGCGCTGGCGATCGTCTGGACGATATTATTTTCGAAGATGTTGGAATTCTTGAAATTGCGCAGCAGCGCCATCGAGATTACCGCAGCCGGGATCGATGTCGCGATCGTCAGCCCGACCTTGAGCCCGAGATAGAGATTGGCTGCCGTGAACAGCAAAGTGATGAAGCAGCCAAGCGCGATGCCGCGCAGGGTAATTTCGGGCGGGCGAGCTGTGGATTTTGAAGCCATGCAGCCACCTAGCCGGATGGCAAGACTGGAGTCGAGCCGCATACTCTAACCGTCTCCCGCGAAGGCGGGAGAGGGCTGAGCCGATCACCCCGAAAGCGCCGCCACCCGCTGCCTCACAAGCTTCAAATCCTCCACGAACCGCGCAGATTCCGCATCTGCCTCCTTGCGTTCCTGGATGCGCAGCAGGAAACTCGGGTGGATCGTGACCCAGCCTTCGCTGCCGTCCTCCAGCCGGTGCTCCACTCCGCGCGTGCTGCTGATCGTCACCGCCCTTCCTAACATCTGTCGCGCAGCCGTGACGCCGAGCGCTACCGTCACCGCCGGGCGTACCAGCTCGCGCTCCCGGCCATACCACCAGCGGCAAGCCTGGATCTCGCCGGCATTTGGCCTGGCGTGAATGCGCCGTTTGCCGCGCTGTTCATATTTGAAATGTTTGACTGCATTGGTGACGTAGCTGCGCGCCCGATCGATCCCGGCTTTTTCAAGCGCCCGATCGAATATCTGCCCCGCTGGGCCAACGAACGGTTTGCCAGCCAGATCTTCCTGGTCGCCGGGCTGCTCGCCGATGAACATTAGCCGGGCGTCCAATGGGCCTTCGCCAAACACAGTCTGGGTCGCGTTTTTGTATAATAAGCAGCGGGTGCAGCGCAGCGCCTCGTCGTGCAGCGCACTCCAGGACGCGGCGGCGTCTGCGTCCGGATTTTCGCGGCTTGCGGTCACCATCCAGCTTCCTGCGCCTGAGCCGACGCGATCAGGCGATGATCAACGCAGTTTCGGGCAAGTTTCTCCAGTGGTCGCGATCGACGCGCACAGCATGGCCAAGCCAATAAGCCACGCTGCAAAATGGGATCAGGTGCGCGCCTGGTCGTCAATCAGCAAACGGCGAAAACGGGCGGAAACCGTCCACAACAACCCGCCGCCGGCGGTAACCAGGAGCGATACCCCGTAGACTGCGGCCAACACACCAAGCACTGCAGACATGTACACCACCTCGCACTTACGAACTCTGCTGCGATGCAACATACCATAATGGAAAAATGTTACACTTCAAATGTGATCGTTGACGACTGCGCGCCGCGCACTTGCATGACAAACGACCGGACACCGATCCTTGTTCAACCGGTGTGATGCACCGCAACGAGAGCGCCCGCGAACACCAGGTAGAGAAGCCCCATCGCGGCCAG
>DATMIP010000006.1:0-4357 GCA_035554515.1 Sphingomonas sp.
AATTTCCCGGCTTGTGGAACGCGTCGAGGACAATATTGCGAATGGCAGCTGGAAGCCAGGGTTTCGGCTGCCGACCGAGCGCGAGCTCGAGCGCGAATTCGGCATAGCCCGGAACACCCTGCGCAAGGGACTCAAGCGGCTCGAGGACGCGGGCAAGATCGTGCGATATGTCGGCCGCGGATCCTTCATCGCAAATCTGGCGGCAGACGCCGCCCCCCCACCACTGCCCCTCCTCAATCGCGTAGTGGGGGCCAGTCCCACCGAAGTCATGGAGATACGGCTCGCGCTCGAGCCGTGGGCCGCGTCGCTTGCGGCCAAGCGGGCGACGGCTGCCGATCTCTCGCGGATGCGCGAATGCCTCGCAAAGGCAGAGGCCGCGGTTGGCGTGGTCGAATTCGAAATCTGGGACGGGCAACTCCACCAGGCAATCATCGGCGCGGCCAAGAACGAACTGCTGCTCGCGCTGTATGAGGCGATCGATCTGGCGCGGAACCAGCCCGAATGGATGAAGCTGAAGGAGCGCACCGTAACCCCCGACCGCCGCCTGCAATATCAGCGCGAGCATGGTGAGATCGTGCAGGCCTTGCTCGAACGAAACGCCGAGGCGGCTTCGGACGCGATCCGAAACCATCTCCTGGCCGTCCGGCTCTCGCTGGTAGGCTACTGATCGTGACCGCCGCCACTCCGCGCGAGCGGCGGCGCACTTCCGTCTCCCCGGATCGGTCCCGTCCAATGGACGAGACCTTGATTCACGCCCCGGACTGGCCTGCGTCGATCAAGGTCTAGGCGGCGACGAAACCGACCGGTTCGCGTGCCGGCTCCGCAGCAGGGCGGCGCGCGATGGCGGCCGGTGCCTTGTGGAAGCTGCCGTCCTTCATGATCGCCAGCAGGTTATCGCGATCCTGCAACATGGTAATGTCGCGCAGCGGATCGCCATCCAGCAGGAGCAGATCGGCCAGATAGCCTTCCTGCACGAGCCCCAGATTATTCGGGTCGCCCATGATTTCCCCGCCAAGGCGCGTGGCGGCGACGATCGTTTCCATCGGCGAGAATCCGAGCAGATCTACGAAATATTCGAAATCCTTGGCGTAGGTGCCGTGCGGCGTCCAGGCGAAGCCGTAGTCACCGCCCGGCAGCACGCGAATGCCGCGCTTGTGCATCTTCTTCATGCTTTCGATCGCGCATTCCAGCTCGTGGTAATAGCCCATCTTCCGCGCGGCTTCCGGGCTCACGCCCCAATCGGCCGCATGGTAGCACGTCATCACGAGCCAGGCGAAGCCAGGCGCAACGAAGACGCGGTCCTTCGCGGCCTCCAGCATGTCCAGCGTCTCTTCGTCGGTGAAGCTGGCATGGTAGATGATGTTCACCCCGTGACGGACACACATCTTGATCGAAGTCTCGTTGCGGGCATGGGCCGCGACGCGCACACCGCGGCGCGTCGCCTCTTCGACCGCGACGGCAACTTCATCGTCGGTAAAGAAGGTTTCATGATTGAGCGCCGAGCCCGTGATCTGCTCGCCCGACAGGCTCAGCTTGATCGTGTTGACGCCAAGCTTGCAGACCTGGCGCACCGTCTTGCGTATTTCATCCACGCCGTCCGCCGTCAGCGAAGGATTGACGTCGGCGCCGGTGGTGGCGATCTCCATGCCCGAAGCCAGCATGCGCGGCCCGGGAATGCGGCCCGAATTGACCGCGTCGCGAATGACGACGTCCAGTCGCGGTTTGGCCGAAGCGGCACCCACACACATGGTGAAACCGCAATCGAGATAGGTCCGGGCATTGTCGATCGTCAGCAGCAAATGCTCCTCGATCGGCATTGCCGTGGTGGCATGCAGGCTGTCGCCATTCGTCCACGTCATGTGCGTATGCGCGTCGCACAGGCCAGGCATCAGCGTGGCGCTGCCCCCGCCGTCGACGACCGCATCAGCTGCTTCCCGCGGCAGCGCGCCCTGTTCGGCGCGGGCGATCTTCTCGATGCGGTTGCCCCGTACCAGGACGTCGCCGCGAAAGGGTTGTGCGCCGGTGCCGTCCAATATGTTCACGTTACTGAATAAGGTTGCGGTCTCGGTCATCCACTCTCTCCTCTGTTCATGGTATTGGCGCAGTGGATCGAACCCAAAGCCCTTGCGCCAGCACATCCGATCGTATCGCCGCCCCACGCGGCAGAACCGCGGTTGCAAGCTTGCCGCGCAGCAGCCCCGGCCACGCCGCATCGGCCAGGTCGCCGTCCTCGCTTTCGGCATAGGCCACGGCCAACGCCGCGAGCGCGGGCGCGTCGTCGCGATCCAGGCGATGGAGCCAGAGCCCGATCTTGCCCGGCGCGCTGAGCCGCGCATTGCACGGGGTGCGGCAACCGCTCAGACAGTCGACCAGCCGAAGCACGACCGCATCCCGGGGAAGGTGCTGCTTGAGCTGCACGGCGAGTGCCATGCCGGCCTGCTCTCCCAACGCGGCGCGCCCAGCCGAACCGGGCCAATCGTGCCCCGGGCAATTTCGGCAGACCAGAAGCCGCGTGCCAGAAAGCATTTCGCTCATTTCGTATGGGGCGGAATCGGAATTCGGGGAGACAGGGAGAATTGGCCATATGATCGGGCATGGCGATTACGCCCTGTGGCCGCCGCAAACTGGGCTCGCCCCACGATCAACCCAACCTCCTAAACCAAATGTGCACCAATTAATGCGCTTATGTTTAAGGGAATTTAGCAACGCGGAAGTATTGAGGCAAGCGATCTTGGAGTGGTGCAGAATTGGTCTAATATTCCCGGTTGCACCTCAGGCTCGGCCCGGGCGCGCATGCCCTCGCTGGGATCGATCGGACTTTCTCGGGCGAAATGCGTCTGCTAGCCCACGCCCATGTCTGTCGGCATCACCGCCCTGCTTGAAGATTACAGCTTCCTCGACGCGGACGATCGCTACCGGCTGCTGATCGATCTTGGCCGCGCGCTCGAACCGATGCCCGAAGCCCTCAAGACCGACGCCACGCTCGTGCGCGGCTGTTCGGCGTCGGTATGGGTCTATCCGACGCGGACCGAAAGCGGGCTGCTTCATTTCCTGGCCGACAGCAATGCCGCAATCACCAAGGGAATTATCGCCCTGGTGTTGCTGACCGTTCAGGATCGGCCGCCCGCCGAAATCGCCGCCGCGGATATTGAGGGTGCCCTCGCCCCGTTCGAACTGGCGCGCCAGCTCAGCTCCAACCGGACGCAGGGCATTCCCAACATGATCGCGCTGATCCGGGCGACGGCGGCGCGTTACGCGTAGCTCGTTGCCCGGGCCTCCGCCGAGGCGACGATCATTCGGCCGGCACCATGAGAGATCCACCCAATACGAGCCGGGCTTCCACCTGCTCGATCGGTGTCCCCGTTTGGACGATCATCCATTCCCGCGGGCGGGCACCATCCACTACCGTCACCGCATAGCGCGGACAGACTTTGAGGCAGCCGGTGGAGATCACGCCAACCTTCGCTTTGCGCCCCTTGCCGTCGCCCGCGCGCTTTCGCAGCAGCTTCGACAGTCGCTGCTTTCCCTTAGTCCCAAAACCCTTCTTGCCGAGCTTCTTCTCGCATTTCGAACAGACGAGGATCGCTGCACGCCAGCGGGCGGGCAGATCCAGGATCACGCCGCGCGCCTTTCCTCGGCCTGGCGGAGCACGTCCCACGCCGCCTGGACGAGGCGGAACCGCTCGGCGGCGGCCTGGTCGCCCGGACGCGCATCGGGGTGGTTCGCCTTGGCCAGCCGGCGCCAGGCGGCCTTGATATCATCGAAGCCGGCATCGCTTTCGAGCTCAAGCACGGCGAGTGCGCGCATCTCGTCGCGCGATCGGGAGCCGTCGCCGGGGCCGCCCCAGCCATAATGCGACGCCTCGGCAAAGCCCGATGCGTCGCGCCGTTCGCCTTTCTCGCGTTCGGCGGCATCCTCGGCGCTCAGACCTTCGAAATAATCCCAGCCGCGATTATATTCGCCGGCATGTTCGGCGCAGAAATACCAGCGTTCGGGGCTGTTGGGCGATTTGGGTGCAGGGCAGTCGCCCGGCTGTTCGCAATTATGCCGGTCGCAGATGCGGACCTTGGTGGCACCACGCTCGCTGCCATAGCCGCGCCAGCGGGGAAAACCCCAGTCGGTTGATCGTGTCGAACGAGCCATGGGGCGTTACATAAGGGCTTGCTGTAAATACGCCATTGCCGTCGGGCAATTTCTAGGAGTGCGGCAGATACCGAAACCTCTGCGTCGCCCCGCTGCAACCAGTTGCGCCATCGGGCCGGTAGGTCTGGGTATAACGGGTGTTTACCATCGCCTTCACCGTCGAATCTCCGAATGTGAAAGGTGGGAAGGACATCACCGCGCGTCGGTTGACGGT
>DATMIP010000007.1:0-5617 GCA_035554515.1 Sphingomonas sp.
AGGGATTCGAACCCTCGATGCACGCCAGCTCTTACTAGTTTATTGAAGAGCCTGAACGGAATCGGCCAAGATAAGCCATTGCCGTACGCTATGCTGCCAACTTTGGGATATCCCTTTCTATCAATCGCAGAAATGGGGTCCGCAAGCATCGGGTGTTGCGGGTCCCCGCAACCAATGGAACGCGGACTCCGCGACAGATATGCCAGGCCGAGCGAGATACTCGATTGCTCGCCACATGCGCTCATACCGCTGGCGCGAGCGCCACGATGTCGAGACCGGAAAACAAATCCCCGAACGATCGTCGATGATGCCGGGTGGAACCGAATTCGACGATCGCATTGCGATGCGCGGGGGTTCCGTAGCCGCTGTTCCGATCCCAGCAATAATGGGCATGCCGCGTGCCAAGCTTGGCCATCAATCGATCGCGCAGCACCTTTGCCATGATCGATGCGGCGGCGATCTGCGGAACCTTGCCATCACCCTTCACCACCGCCCGGGCGTCACCCGCGATTCCGCTCGGAACATCGATCCCGTCGATCCGTATCGGCGCGTCAATCTGGAGCCGGGTAATGGCCTGGGTCATCGCCTGCAGCGTCGCATTGCGGATATTGTAGGCATCGATATAGCGCGCCGATCGCGCGGCGAATGACACGCGCGAGACGCGCGCGATGATCGGGTAAAGCTGTTCGCGTTCCTCGCGCTCAATTTTCTTGCTGTCGTCAAGACGACCGAGCACCCCCTTGGGCAGCGCTTCGGGCTCGAACCAGACGGCACATACCACCACCGGTCCGCACAGGGCGCCGCGACCCACCTCGTCGCAGCCGATCACCGGCGGAAACAGACTCGCGCGCTTGCGGAAGAAAGGACGGGAGGCGGCCATTACGCGCGCTTATGTCAAAGCGGAATCGCCGCGTCACCCGTCATCCGCGAAACATTCCCGTTATCCACAGTCGGGCGGACCCAGCGAGGGCAAGGGAGAAGCGCTTGCACGCGCCAGATCGGCAGCGCAGAGACACGCCATGGCCGAAGACCATGAACATCCGCAGGCTCGAGCGCATCGTATTGCCAAGGCGTCGCTCGCCATATTGCTTGCCGTTTTCGGCATCTGGCTGAGCGCAACCTTTATTCCCGCGTTGCTGTGGGCAGCGATCATTGCGATCGCGATCGATCCGCTCTACGCGCGCGCCGAGCGGCGCTGGCCGGGCGGACGCGGCGTCTGGCTGCCGACGATCGCAACATTGCTGATCGCCTTGCTGGTGCTGGCACCGCTGACGATCGGTGTGATCGAAGCAGCGCGCGAGGCGCGGACGGTGATTCACTGGCTCGCCGACGCCCGCGCCAACGGCCTTGCCGAGCCGGCCTGGGTCCGCACCATGCCCTTCGCCAATGAGATTTCGGGCTGGTGGCAGGAAAATCTCGCCACGCCAGAAGGAACCGCGCTGCAATGGGATCGCGTGCGGGGATCCGTGCTTGGGGGAAATTCCGAACTGGTCGGACGCAATCTGATCCACCGCAGCGTGGTGTTCGCCTTCACGCTATTCGCCCTCTTCTTTCTGCTGCGCGAGCGCGACACGTTCGTTGCGCAGCTCCAGCTCGGCGCGCGACGCCTGTTCGGTGCCAGCGGTGATCGTCTCGGCGCGCAGCTGGTCCGGTCGGTGCGTGGAACGATCGATGGGCTGGTGCTGGTCGGCATTGGCGAGGGTGCGGCGATGGCGTTGGTCTATTTGATCGCAGGTGTGCCGCATCCGCTGCTGCTTGGCCTGCTGACGGCGGTTGCGGCGATGATCCCCTTCGGCGCGGCTGTCCTGTTCGGGATCGCATCGCTGATGCTGATCGCGCAGGGCGCGGTGGGCTGGGCGGTGACGGTGTTCGTGATCGGCTTGATCGTGGTGGGCATCGCCGACCATTTCATTCGCCCGTTCCTGATCGGCGGATCGACGCGGCTGCCCTTCCTATGGGTGCTGATCGGCATATTGGGCGGGGTCGAGACGCTCGGCCTGCTCGGCCTGTTCGTCGGCCCGGCGACAATGGCGACGCTCATCATGCTGTGGCGTGACTATATCGCCGGCACCCACATCAGCGATGGATCGCCACCACTTGCGTTGCGAGGCGATCGACCTCCGCCCGATTATGGCTGACGTACAGGATCGGTAATTTCAATTGATCGCGCATGCGCTCGATCATGCCCATGATTTCGTCGGCCCGCTTCGCGTCGAGTGAGGCGAGCGGCTCGTCGAGCAGCAGGAAGCGCGGGCTCGAAAGCAGCGCGCGACCCAGCGCAACGCGCTGAGCTTCGCCGCCCGACAAAGTTCGCGGCCAACGATCGAGCAGGGCCTCGAGCCCGAACAGATCGGTGACCTCGTCGAGCGAGATCCGGCTGACCCCGCGCCGCCAACCGTAGAGCAGGTTGGCGCGCACCTTCATGTGCGGGAACAGGCGCGCGTCCTGAAAGACGTAACCCGAATGGCGCGCCTCGGGCAGCAAATCGACCCCGTTGCCGAACAGGAGCTCGCCACCCACTCTGATCCGTCCGCGATCGGGGGCCAGTAGCCCGGCGATCATGTTGAGGATGCTCGTCTTGCCGCTGCCCGACGGCCCGAACAGCGCGGTCAATCCTGCGTCGCTGGCAAATGCCAACGCTATGTCCGTTTCGCCCAGTCGTTTCGTGACATCGATATCAAAGGACATGCGCGCGTCCACCCTGCCGCCGCACGAGCCATTCGGACGCGACCAACGCGCCGAGCGACAGCAGGACCGAGACGAGCGCCAGCCGCACGACATTGGCCTCGCCGTCGGGCAATTGCAGCGCGGTGTAGATTGCGATCGGCAAGGTGCGCGTCTGGCCGGGAATGTTGGAGACGAAGCTGATCGTCGCGCCGAACTCGCCGATCGAGCGCGCGAAGCCGAGCACCAGCCCCGCGAAGATGCCGGGCAGCGACAATGGCAAGGTGATCGTCGCGAAGGTCCGCCAGCGGCCCGCGCCGAGCGAGCGCGCCGCGCCCTCGAGTCGGCGGTCGACCGCCTCGATCGACAGCCGCATCGCGCGCACCATCAGCGGCAGCGCCATCACCGCCGCGGCGAGCGCGGCGCCGGTCCAGCGGAACATCAAGGTCACGCCAAACCAGCGATCGAGCCAGGCGCCGACCGGCCCGGTCCGCCCGAAAGCGATCAGCAGCAGCCAGCCGGTAACCACCGGCGGCAGGACGAGCGGGAGATGCACGATTGCATCGAGCATGATCCGCCCGGGAAAGCGCGCGCGCGCGAGCAGGTAAGCGAGCCCGAACGCGATCGGCAGGATCGCGGCCACGCCGACGATCGCCACCTTGAGCGAGAGGCGGATCACTTCCCAATCGTCGGGGGTGAGGGTCATGCCATCTCCCTACACTTATCCCGTCGCCCCAGCGAAGGCTGGGGCCTCAGGAGATGGAGCGCTTCGGTGGAGCTTGGCTCCAAACCTCCTGAGATCCCAGCTTTCGCTGGGATGACGGCAGGGAGGCTATTCACTTCGCCCGGAACCCGTAGCGGGCAAAGATCGCCTTGCCGGCGCGCGAAATCAGGAAGCGGCGGAAGGCTTCGGCGTCGGGGCTGGTGGAGGCGGTCAGCACGGCGACCGGATAGGTGATCGGCTTGTGGCTGGATTCGGGGAAGAAGCCGACGATCTTCACGCTCTTCGACGCCAGCGCATCGGTTTCATAGACGATGCCGTAGGGCGCCTCGCCGCGCTCGACCAAAGCGAGCGCCGCGCGCACGCTGTCCGTGCTCGCGACCTTGGGCGAAACCGCATCCCACACCCCGAGGCTGGCCAGCGCTTGCTTGCCATATTTGCCGGCGGGCACCGAATTGACCTCGCCCATTGCGAGCTTGCCGTTGCCGACGAGCGACGCGAGCGGGAAGCCCGGCCTGATCGCGACAGGCCGCGCCGCTGCGGCGGGCGCGACCAGTACTAGCCGGTTGGCAAGGAAGGAGACGCGCGTGCCGACCTTCACCAGCCCGTGCTGCGCGACATCGTCCATCCATGGCTCGTCGGCCGAAATGAAGATGTCGGCGGGCGCGCCCGCGTCGATCTGCTTGGCGAGCGCGGAGGAGGAGGCGAAGGACAATATCGGCCGATCATGATGGCGCGCCGCCCAGGCGGCGGCGGCGGCGTTCAGGCCCTCCTGCAGGCTGGCGGCGGCAAGCACCAGCGGCGGCGCGGCGAGCGCGGGCGTGGCGACGAGCGCGAGGAGCAGGAGAAAGCGGCGCATGAGAATCTCCTTGTGACGCGCGTGAGGCGCGGCCGTGGCGGCGACTTCCCGTTCGGTCATGCGGGCATCAAGCTTCCGATGTCACGGGAAATAGGCACGGCCGAGGGCCTGCCCCATCGGGCCATGGCCCTGGCCGAGGCCGGGGGCCGCTTCCAGTGCTGCGCGGACGAACGCGCGGGCCTGGCGAATCGCGTCCTCCAGCGGCAGGCCGGCGGCGAGGCCGGTCGCGATCGCGCTCGAGAGCGTGCAGCCGGTGCCGTGGCTGTGGCGCGTGTCGATCCGCGCATCGCTCCAGCGCGTGACTGTGCAGTCGGGATGGACGAGCAGATCGGTCAGCATGTCACCGGGCAGATGGCCGCCTTTGGCGAGCACCGCGACCCGGTGGCGTTCGGCCAAGACCCGCGCGGCGCTTTCCATCTGTGCTTCGGTTTCGACCGGCAGGCCGGTGAGGGCGGAAAGCTCCGGCACGTTCGGCGTGATCAAAGTGGCCATCCCGAACAGCTCGGGCAAGCTCGCGGCCGTGCCCACGTCGTTCAGGGCAGCTCCACTGCTGGCAACCATCACCGGATCGATCACGACGGGCGCGCCGATCGTGTAAAGCATGTCGCGCACGGCGAGCACGAGGCTTTCGTTCGCGAGCATGCCGATCTTGATTGCGTCGATGCCTAGGTCGCCGGCGACGGATCGGATCTGCGCTTCGACTTCCTCCGCCGGCACCGGGAACACCGATTGAACGCCCAATGTATTCTGCGCGGTGATCGCGGTGATGGCGGTCATGGCGTGGCCGCCGAGCATAGTGATCGTCTTGATGTCGGCCTGGATGCCCGCGCCGCCGCCGGAATCCGATCCGGCGATCGCGAGCACGCGCGGGATCATCAGGCGGTCCGGATCATGCGGCTTTGCGCACGGCGTCGCAGATGCGGTCGACGACCTGGCCGACGAGCGCTTCGTTCTCGCCCTCGGCCATCACCCGGATCAGCGGCTCGGTGCCCGATTTGCGGATGACGAGGCGGCCGGTGCCGTCGATCTTCGCCTCGGCATCGGCGATCGCGGCGATTACGCTGTCGGCCTTGAGCGGCTCGCCGCCGGCGAAGCGGACATTTTTGAGCAGTTGGGGCAGTGGATCGAACAGATGGAGGAGTTCGCTCGCCGGCTTGCCGCTCTCGACGAGCTGGGCGAGCACCTGGAGCGCCGCGATCAGGCCGTCGCCGGTGGTGGCGTGATCGGTCATGACGATGTGGCCCGACTGCTCGCCACCGACATTATAACCATGCGCGCGCATCGCCTCGACGACATAGCGATCGCCGACCTGGGTGCGGTGAAGGCCGAGCCCCTGCCCCGCGAGGAAACGCTCAAGCCCGAGGTTGGACATC
>DATMIP010000008.1:0-4160 GCA_035554515.1 Sphingomonas sp.
GCTCGGTCCAGTTCGGGATCCCTTCGAATCCCGCGAGGAAGACATAGGGGATCGCTTCGTCACCATGAACATCGATGGCGAAATCCACGCCCGTCTCATCCATCTTGTTGCGCACGCACAGCACTTCGGGGCTGCGCTGAAGCGAGGGCTCATGCCATTCGCGATTAAGATTCACGCCCGCCGCATTGGTGCGCAGATGGCCACGGCGTGAGCCGTCGGGATTCATGTTCGGAACGAGGTGGAAGGTCGCCGCGCGCCGCAATGAACGCGCCACTGCGTCGGTGGAGTCAGTCAAACGGGCAAGCGCGCCTTCCATCCACCATTCGGCCATCGTCTCCCCAGGGTGCTGGCGCGCATAGAGCCATATTTGCAAACTGCCCTCGCCCATGTGGAGGCAATCCATGTCCTGGCCATCGAGCGTAAGCCCGAGTGATTCGTAGCTCACTCCGGGCATGTTCGCGATCGTGGCGACAAGCTCATGATGCCGCTCGATCGAATAAGGCGCGTGATAAGCGAACCATAATGAGTCGCTGTCGGCCGCGTGGCGGATAGTCAGCACCTTGCCGTCATAACTTGTGTCCGCGAGCCGCCAATCCTCGCGATCGCTTGACCAGCGAGCGGAATAACCGGGCCAGCCAAGTGGATAGGCCGACCCGCCCGCATTGACGATCCGCAGCTCCACGGACCTGCCCTTTGCTCCGATCAGGCGGAAGTGAAACCATTGATAGAAATCCGACTGGTGATCCTTGACGATCTCCAGATCGAACCGATCGCTCTCCTGGTTGAGAACGCGGATGTTGCCGCTGTCGAAGGCGGCGGAAATATGGGCGGTCATTTGACCGTGATAGTGCGACCCGAAACCCCGGGGAAGCCTTCGAAGAGCGCCGTGGCAAGACGTTTCACGGTATCGGCCGGCTGGGACCCTGGCGTGCCGAAGCGCGCGGTGGATTCGGCCCTTCCTTCCCACATCGTCGTGCCGTCCGAACGCCGCTTGATCTGCACGATCAGACGCGTTGCCACATTCTGGGAGGGTTTTCCGGCGATTGGTACGCTCACTCCTCCGCCCACGCCGCCCCGATAGCCGAAACTTCCGCCGCCGATACCGATCGAGAAGGATGAACGCGGTGGCCCGTCGAAGAAGGCCCGATCGACCTGCACCACCGCCACTTGTTCCGAACGCGAAAGCCCCGGCGCTTCGGCAAAGCCCAGCCGGGCGAGTTCGGCGCCGACGATATTGGCGTAGGTTTGAAATTCCGGGCTGGTGCGATCCGCCGGCAGCAGCGGCTCGACGCTGATCTGACCGGGCGCGATCGGTTGATTAAGATGGAACCGCGTGACACGCGTTTCGGGCCCGGTACTGCAACCCGTCAGTGCGAGCGTCCCCACAAGGGCCGCAACGACCAGCCTGCGCATACCAATCTCCTTAGGCTTTCCAGTGATCGCAACGCCACAGCAACGATTTCGCTGCATGGTTGCTGAACGAGCGCGCCGGGTTGACTTGGACCGCTCGTCCACATAGGGGAGCGCCAACTTTCCGCAGTTCGAAACAGATAGGCAGGGTAAGCCCGGTGAAGATCCGTAATTCATTGAAGTCCCTCAAGGACCGTCATCGCGACAATCGCGTGATCCGTCGTCGCGGCCGCACCTATGTCATCAACAAGACCAACCGCCGCTTCAAGGCGCGCCAGGGCTAAACCCCCGTCCGTCACCGGATTTGGAACGGCCGTGCGAAAGCGCGGCCGTTTTTCTTTGTGTGCGCCTGATGCCGCTGCTCCAAAAAGCACCGGATATGGCAGGCTGGACCGGCGAAAAAACAAAAAACCCCCAAAACCGAACTAAAGGATTGCCGGACAGGCAGACCATTGTCTGACGCCAAGGGTGTACCCTTTTTGTTCCGTTTTGTCAATCCGGGGCGTCGCGATAGTGGGTCAGTTTGAAATCACTGGCCGCCGCCGTGTCGGATCGGCTTTGGAGATTGCGAATATCGCCAAGCTAGTGGAGAATGCCGAGGCAAAGCCAGCCAAGCGCGGCCCCTACAATAAGGCTCCGACCTAAGATGACCGCGAAGTCCGTTCTCCGGATTCCAAGCGCCGACGATAAGCAAGAACTGGAAATCGCACTGCTGCCGAATGGCATGTACCAGTTGCCGGAATGGACCAAACAAGCAGGCGATGAATACACCGGGCCATATACGTCAGTGACGCACCTGTCCGGCCTTTACGATACGCTCGAGGCCGCAAAGACGGACGCTCGCCAACTGCTACCTTGGCTCCGCGATCAAATTTCAAACTGACCCACTACGCGCGCAGCTCAGTCCTTGTGTCCGTCCAGCTCCTTGCCGGTCAGACGCTGGATGTGGAGCATGTTGGTCGAGCCGGGGGTACCGAACGGCACGCCAGCCATGATGATGATCTTGTCGCCCGATTTGGCGAGCCCATGGCGCAGCGCCATCCGCTTCGACTTGGCGACCATTTCCTCGAAGTTCGAAACGTCCTTGGTCACCACCGAATGCGCGCCCCACAGCAGCCCCAGGCGGCGCGCCGTGGCCGTATTGGGGGTCAGCACCAGCATCGGCACCGATGGGCGATCGCGCGCGATCCGGCGCGCCGACGCGCCCGAATTGGTGAAGCAGATGATCGCGGCGGCCGAGATGGTCTCGGCAATCTCCTTGGCCGCTTCCGACAGCGCGTCGGCGGTGGTCGGATCAGGCAGCGTTTCGGTAAAATGAAGTCGCGCTTTATAGCCTGGGTCGTTTTCGACCGCGATCGCAATCCGATCCATCATCGATACTGATTCTTCGGGCCACGCGCCCGCCGCGCTTTCCGCAGACAGCATGACCGCGTCGGCTCCGTCGTAGATGGCGGTCGCGACGTCCGACACTTCCGCACGGGTCGGCGATGGCGAGACAATCATCGATTCGAGCATCTGCGTCGCTACCACCACGGGGCGACCCATCCGACGCGCCACCTCGACGATACGCTTCTGGACGAGCGGGACCTGTTGCGGCGGCAATTCCACGCCCAGATCGCCGCGCGCGACCATCACCGCGTCGGCCAGTTCCAGGATCTCCTCGAGCCGTTCGACAGCGGCCGGTTTTTCAATCTTGGCAAGCAGCAGCGCCTTTCCGCCGATCAGCCGGCGCGCCTCCGCCACGTCTTCGGGCCGTTGTACGAATGACAAAGCGATCCAGTCGGCGCCCTGCTCGACCGCAAAGCTCAGATCGGCGCGATCCTTGACCGTCAGCGCGGCCATCGGCACTATCACGTCGGGGACGTTCAGGCCTTTGGAATTGGACAACACCCCACCCACCTCGACGAGCGTCTCGATCCGGTCGGGCTCGACCGAGGAAACACGCAGAACCAGTTTGCCGTCGTCGAGCAAAAGCCGCGCGCCGATTTCCAGCGCGGCAAAAATCTCCTTATGCGGCAGTTCGACGCGATCGACATCGCCGGGGGTCGGATCGCGATCGAGAACGAACTTTCGTCCGGTTTCGAGCATGATCTTCCCGTCGGCGAACTTTCCGACGCGCAGCTTCGGGCCCTGCAGATCGAAGAGGATCGTCGAAGGTCGGCCGAGATCGGTTTCAAGCGCGCGGATCGCCTTGACCAGCGGCACCTTGTCTGCATGGGCACCGTGACTCATGTTGATGCGGAAAGCGTCCGCTCCTGCCATGAACAGCTTGCGGATCATCTCCGGCGAGCTCGATGCCGGGCCGAGCGTCGCTAGGACGCGGACCTTACGGCTGCGCGGCGCAAACTGGGTCGGCAAGGGCATCTCTCGCTTCTTTCGGGCTCATTATTCCCTAGGCATGGGATGTAATCCAAGTCGAGCCAAGATCGGCCCGTGCAGACTTTTATGCCTTGAGCCGCATGTCCAGATAATCGTCCACAGACTTCATCAGCTCGGTCATTTCGTGCTCGAAGAAGTGGTTGGCGCCGGGAATCGTATCGTGATGGATGGTGATGTGGCGCTGCGTACGAAGCTTGTCGACGAGCTTCTGCGTCGCTCCCGGCGTCGCGACTTCATCATTCTCGCCCTGGATGATGATGCCCGAGGATGGGCATGGTGCGAGAAAGGTGAAATCGTAGAGGTTCGCCGGCGGCGCGATCGAGATGAAGCCCTTGATCTCCGGCCGGCGCATAAGCAGCTGCATACCGATC
>DATMIP010000009.1:0-3871 GCA_035554515.1 Sphingomonas sp.
ACCACGCCGCATTGCCCGGTCGCGGAATCGATGCCGGGCGAGGTCGAATTGCGCGTTGGTTCGGTGCCGGGCGTCGGCCTGGCCGACGTCAACCTCGTCTGGGATCCGCCGTGGGATCCGCAGAAGATGTCCGACGAAGCCAAATTAGAGTTGGGAATGCTGTGATGGCCACGACCTTACGCGCCCGTCCCGCCGCGCTCACGCTGACGCCGTCGGCGGAGAAGCGCATCGCCGATCTCTTGGCCCGTGCGCCCGAAGGCACGATCGGCGTCAAGCTCTCGACCCCGCGCCGCGGCTGTTCGGGCCTCGCTTATTCGGTCGATTATGTCGCCAGCGCCAGCCCGATGGACGAAAAGGTCGCGACCCCCGGCGGCGATCTCTACATCGATGGCGCGAGCCTGCTCTACCTGATCGGCAGCCGGATGGACTGGGTGGAGGACGATTTCGCCGCGGGCTTCGTCTTCCAGAACCCCAACGCCAAGGGCAGCTGCGGTTGCGGCGAGAGTTTCACCATCTAGGCCTTGCAATCGTCACTCGAGCGATCGGGATTCCAGCTGTCGCCGGGATGACGGAGCGGCAAAACGTCGTCGGTCTAGCAATTTCCGCGGTTGTGAAGCATGGGGCACCTTGCGTGGGCCGGCCTAGCTCAGCTGGTAGAGCAACCGCCTTGTAAGCGGTAGGTCGTCGGTTCGAGTCCGACGGTCGGCACCATCACCCGCCGTCGACTGGACGCAGCGGATCGGGCCGCGCCCCGAGCGCGCTGTAAAAGCGGAGCGAAACGCCAAGCCACAACAGGCCGAAGCCCCAGCCCGCGAGCACGTCGCTTGGCCAGTGTACGGCCAGTGCCACCCGACTCCAGCCGATCACCAGCGCTGCGAGCAAGGCCGCCGCGATCGCACATCCGTTGCGGCCGAACAGCAAGGCCAAAGCGAGGCATGTCATCATCGTTCCGGCGCTATGCGAGCTCGGAAAGCTCCACGATTTGACCGTTTCCAGCCAGTCGATCGCGGGCGGGCGCGGCCGGGTCACAACCAGCTTGAGTCCTTCGACCGCGAGCCGTCCGGTCCCTATCGTCAGCAAGAGCCATAGCGCGTCCGCGATCCGTCGCCGCCACAGCAGCAACGCCAACGCCGCCAGTGCGAGCGGGCCCATCACCAGCAGGCCGCCCAGCGCCGAAAGGGTGATTACGCGTTCGGCGCGCCCGGTCAGGCGCAGCAGCCGATGCAAAGGCAGATCGGCGCCGAACCACCAGCAGCCGATGCCGGCGGCGGCCAGCAAGCTCCCGCAGAGGATGAACAGCAAGGCCTGGCGGTCGCCCATCGCCGATCAGCCCACGGGGCCGTCGGCTGGTCGCCGTGTCTTTGCAGACTGACGGGGAGCGCGCGCCGACATCACGCCCCTCTAGCACTCAGCCCGCATTCGGTCAGTCGCGTTCGGTGCGGTGGTGGCCTCAGCCGTGCGCCTGCTTGCGCCGCGTCGCCCAACCCTTCTTCGCCGCCGCCGAACGATCCGCCGCCGAACGGCCGGACGAGGCCGCCCCGCCCGTGCGCCCGCCTTTGCGCGACGACGCATGGCTTTCGGTCTTGCCGCGGCCCGAACCGGAGCGTTTGCCTCCGCCCGATTCCTTGTTCACCGTCGCCCAGGCGCGCCGTTCGGCCTCGTGCTTGCCGACGCCGCGGTCCTCATAGCCTTCCTCGATATGCTCGGCCTTGCGCTTCTGCTTGTCCGTGTAGCTGCTCTTGTCGCCACGGGGCATGGATCGTCTCCTTTCCGCCGCAAAAACGCAGACAAAAGGGTTCGGCTCCGCGTGGGAACCGAACCCTTCGAATTCAAACCCAGGTTAAAAGCTGGGCGAACCCTGCTTATTCGTAGTCGGCGCCCAGATTCTGGGTGCGCGGCGGGGCAGCCGCGGTGAGCCGCAGCGCCTCGGCCGATGCCGAAAGCGAGCCGATCGCGTCGGGCGTGTCCTCTTCGTCGACCTGGACGCGCTGCAGATTCTGCACCACCGCCTCGGTCAGTTCGTCGGGGACGACCGTCTCCTCGGCGATTTCGCGCAGGGCGACGACGGGGTTCTTGTCACGATCGCGATCGATCGTAAGCTCGGCGCCGCCCGAAATCTGGCGAGCGCGCTGCGATGCGAGAAGCACCAGATCGAACCGGTTAGGAATTTTGTCGACACAATCTTCGACGGTAACGCGCGCCATTCTGAACGCTCCGCTTGACCAAGCATTTTGGTGGTGTTGGAAGTGGGTCGAAATAGGACGAGCGGGTGCCAGAGTCAACGAATCCATCGATCGCCCCCGCACGCGGCCGGCGCGAAGCTTCTCTTTCCCGCAAAGATTTCGTCGTTGATGACAATCGGCTGACGCCGCTCATCGGCGGAGGGGAGCGGCTGAAGGCGCTGATCGACCTGATCGACGGTGCCCGCGAAAGCCTTCGGCTGCTTTATTATATCTATACCAATGACGGCACCGGGCGCGAAGTACGCGCCGCCATGGAGCGCGCGCTGGATCGCGGCGTCCGCCTGTCGCTGATCGTGGACGGGTTCGGCAGCTCCGCCGGCACGGATTTCTTCAGGCCGCTTCAGGACAAGGGCGCCGACGTCTGCCGCTTCCTGCCGCGTTACGGGCGCCGCTATCTGCTCCGCAATCACCAGAAGCTCGCACTGGCGGACAAGACGGTCGCGATCGTCGGCGGCTTCAACGTCGAGAATGATTATTTCGACGAGAAAAAGGGCTGGCGCGATCTCGGCATTCGCCTCGAAGGCCCCGCCGCGCGGCGGCTGGCCGGATATTTCGACGCGCTCGCCAAATGGACCCGTCAGCCCCGGGCGCCGCTGCGCGAGCTTCGCAATGCGCTCGGGCAATGGAGCAATCCCAAAGGCGGGAACGCCTGCTGGCTGCTCGGCGGGCCGACGCGCAAGCTGAATCCATGGGCGCGGGCTCTGCGCGCCGACATTGGCAGGGCCAGGCAGCTCGATATCATCGCGGCTTATTTCGCCCCTACCCCGCGAATGATGCGCGCGATCGAAAGCGTCGCCCGCCGCGGCGGTGAGGCGCGGGTGATCACGCCTTCCAAAACCGATCACACGGTGGCGATCGCCGCGGCGCGCCACACATATCATCGGCTGCTGTCACGTGGCGTGCGCGTGTTCGAATATCAGCCGCTCAAGCTTCACACCAAATTGTTCGTGATCGACGATGTCGTCCACATCGGATCGGCCAATTTCGATGTACGCAGCCTTTTCCTGAACCTTGAGATCATGCTCCGCATCCAGGACCGCGCCCTCGCCGAACATATGCGCGCTTATTTCGAAGGTGAGCTCGACGATTCGTGCGAAATTACGCGCGCCAGCCACAAACGCGCCGGCTTCTTGACGCGTTTGCGCTGGGCAATCGCTTATTATGTGATGGCGGTGGTCGACGCGAGCGTCACGCGCCGGCTAAACTTCGCCGTCGACCAGTGATCGGCTGCGTAGCTTGGGCGCTTAGTCCTTCCACGCCCAGTAAAGCTGCGCCGGCGGGATATTGACCGGCTCGAACGCGTGATCGATCCGCTCGAATCCGATTTCGAGGAAATCGCGCACCTTGGGAGAGAATTGATAGACCAGGAATGCTCCGCCGGGGCGCAGCACGGCCTGCGTCTCGGTCGCGATCTTTGGCCCAATTCCCGGAGGAAGTGTCGAAAAGGGCAGTCCCGACAGCACATAATCGGCCTGTTCATGGCCATGATCGCGGATGATGCGCCGTACGTCCGCTGCCGATCCCAGCACCGGCACGAATCGCGGATCGACGATCGTCCGCGCCAGATAGTCGATGAAGTCCGGGTTGGTGTCGATGGCGATATAGGTCGCATCGGCCCCCATCCGATC
>DATMIP010000010.1:0-4777 GCA_035554515.1 Sphingomonas sp.
AACAGCAGATCAAGATCCAGGCCTCGGGTGGCCTGTCGGATTCGGACATCGATCAGATGGTCAAGGATGCCGAGCAGTTCGCCGAGGAGGACAAGAAGCGTCGTGCCGCGGCCGAGGCCAAGAACAATGCCGAAAGCCTGATCCATTCGACCGAGGGCCAGCTCAACGAGCATGGCTCGAAGATTGACGCGGAGCTCAAGTCTGAGATCGAGGCCGCGATCGCCGCGACCAAGACCGCGGTCGAAGGCGGCAATCCCGACGAGATGACCGAGAAGGCAAATGCGCTCGCGCAGGTGGCCATGAAGATGGGTCAGAAGATCTACGAACAGGAACAGGCCGCCGGTGCTGCCGCGGCGGGCTCGGGCGAGGCCGAAAAGGCATCGAACGAGGATGTGGTCGATGCCGAATTCTCGGAAGTCGACGACACGAAGTAGGAGGTAACGCGTCATGCCGGGGGAGGCCGGCATCTCAGGAGGAGGAGGGCCGGTCAGTCCCACGCCTCCTGAGGCCCCGGCCTCCGCCGGGGCGACGGACTAGGGGGTGTCCGGAAGATCAATGGCTGAAACAGATTTTTACGAACTGCTCGAGGTCGAGCGCACTGCCGACGAGAAGACGATCAAGTCTTCCTATCGCCGCCTGGCGATGGAGTGCCATCCAGACCGCAATCCGGGCTGCCAGAAGTCGGAAGCCAAGTTCAAGGCCATTAGCCAGGCCTATGACGTTCTGAAAGACGCGCAAAAACGCGCAGCCTATGACCGTTTTGGCCATGCAGCCTTCCAAAATGGCGGGAGCGGCGGCGGTTCGCAGGGCTTCGAAGGCTTCACCGACATTTTCGAGAACATCTTTGGCGAATTCATGGGCGGCGGCCGCGGCGGCGGGCGATCGTCACCGCAGCGTGGCGCCGATCTTCGCTATGATCTGGAAATCGGCCTTGAAGATGCCTTCCACGGAAAGGCCGAGGAGATACGCGTCGATGTAGCGGCCGCCTGCGACGTGTGCGAAGGAAGCGGAGCCAAGCCCGGCACCTCGGCGCGCGGCTGCCCGACCTGTCACGGGCACGGCAAGGTGCGCGCTCAGCAGGGCTTCTTCGTGGTTGAGCGCGTCTGCCCGAGCTGCCACGGGCGCGGCGAGGTGATCGCCGAACCCTGCGCCCAATGCCAGGGCGATGGCCGAGTCGAAAAATCGAAGACACTTCAGGTCAAGATCCCGCCCGGCGTCGACGACGGTACCCGCATCCGCATGTCGGGCGAGGGCGAGGCCGGTGCGCGCGGTGCGCCGCCGGGCGATCTCTACATCTTCCTCCACGTGCGGCGGCACGGCCTGTTCGAGCGCGAGGGCACCACGCTCTTCGCCCGCGCGCCGATCAGCTTTACCACGGCGTCACTGGGCGGGTCGATCACCGTGCCGGGCCTCGACGGGCAAGCGCATGAGCTGCGCATCCCCGCCGGCATTCAATCGGGCAAGCAATTGCGCCAGCGTGGCGCGGGCATGCCGGTGCTGAACGGGCGCGGACATGGTGATATGGTCGTTCAGATCGAGGTCGAGACACCGACCAAGCTGACCGCGCGCCAGAAGGAATTGCTCGAGGAATTTCGCGCGACCGAGACCGGCGAGGAATGCCCGGAGACGAGTGGATTCTTCGCGCGGCTGAAGGCTATGCTCGGCGCTGATTGATCCTTTCCCGGTGACGGCCGGCGAGCGGGATTATCTCAGCCCAGCTTGAAGGGCTGATATGTGCCTTTGAATTCGGGCAGCGCGTCGCAGATTTTCGAATGCCGCTTGAGGGCCTTGAACCCGTCCAGATCGAACTTGCCCGGATGCGCCTCGCGCAGAAAGCAGACCATCGTGCCCAGAATGATATCGGCATGGCTGAGACGTTCGCCGAACAGCCACGGCGTCTTGCGCGAGGCGCGCTCGCGGTCGAGCATCGCCAGAGTGGCCGCGATCTGGCGGTGCAGCCGTTGCGTCCACGCGGGCACCGGCTCGCGGTGGAAGGCGCTCTCGTAAAGCAGTGCCACGCCCTTGTCGGCCACGCCGGAGGCGAAGGCGGCCAGGCGCAATACCTCGCCCTGCTGAGGCCAATTGCGGCTGAGGAACGCGCCAAATCCGGCGAGATGGTCCAGGAACTGCAGGATCGCGCCGCTATCGGTGATCGCGATGCCCTCGGTGGTGATCAGGGTCGGCACACGGATCAACGGATTGACCTCCGCGATCCGGTCGGCATCGCCCACCGCCGACCAGGGCCGGTGCTCATAGTGCAGCCCGTGGAGCTGAAGCGTGACCGCCACGCGCCGCACGAACGGCGAATCATATTGCCCAATCAAGATCATTCCGTTCCCGGTAACGTCATCGGACAGGTAATCCGATTATACCGCGTCAGCTAGCGGCCCTCAGTAGCGCAGCCAGCGCGCGCGCCCTATGGAAGGTGCATGCCTCGCCAACATTCGCCCGGACTGCCTACCCGCCAGCAAATCCTTGATTTCATCGCGAGCAGCGACGCTCCGGCGGGAAAACGCGAAATAGGGCGGGCCTTCGCCCTGCACGGCAATGAAAAGATCGCGCTCAAGGCTCTGCTCAAGGACATGGCCGACGAGGGTCTGATCGATAGCGCGCCCGGCCGCGCGTTTCACAAGATGGGCGGCGTCCCGAAAGTGACGGTGCTGCGTATCGTCGACGTGGCCGACGACGGCCAGGCCTTCGGCGTGCCCGAAAGCTGGCATGCCGAGACCCCGCCGCCGAAACTGCGCGTGATCGAGCGTGGCAAAAAGGGCGCGGCGCTCGGGCCCGGCGATCGCATCCTCGCCCGCACGGAGGAGGCGGGAAAGGGATGGGTCGCGCATCCCATGAAGCGCCTCGCGCGCGGCGAGGAGCAGGTACTCGGCGTGCTTCATCAGGAAGGCGACCGCCTGTGGCTCAAGCCCGTCGACAAGCGCGAACGGCGCGAATTGATGGTGTCGGATGCTGGCGACGCGCAGGTCGGCGACCTCGTGCTGGCGGAGAAAGCCGGCCGGCCGCCGCGCATCACCGCGCGCGTAACCGAACGGCTGGGCGAGCCGTTCGCGCCGCGCAGCTTCAGCCTGATCGCGATCCACAAGCACGGCATTCCCGACCGCTTTTCGGAGGATATGATCGCGGAGGCGATCAAGGTCGCCAAGCTGCCGTTGGGCGAGGGGCGCGAAGATCTGCGTCATCTGCCGATCGTCGCGATAGATCCCGCCGACGCGCGCGACCATGACGATGCGGTCTGGGCGACGGCGGACGACGATCCCGCAAATCCGGGCGGCTTCAAGGCGATCGTGGCGATCGCGGACGTGAGCTTCTACGTCCGCCCAGGCTCCGATCTCGATCGCGAGGCGCGGCGTCGCGGCAACAGCGTCTATTTCCCCGATCGCGTCGTGCCGATGCTGCCCGAGGAATTGTCGGCGGACATATGCTCGCTCAAGCAGGGCGCCGATCGTGCGGCCCTGGCCTGCCACCTCGTCATCTCCGCCGATGGTGCGCTCAAGAGCTGGAAATTCACCAGATCGGTTATTCGTGTGGCAGGCAATATCGCCTATGAGGATGCACAAGCGGCGATAGATTCCGTCGCCCCGGCGGAGGCCAGGGCCGCTGGAGATGGTGCGAAACGCGTATCGCAAAAGCCGCCGGAGGCCCCGGCCTCCGCCGGGGCGACGGAGCTGCTCGAGGAAGCGCTCAAGCCGCTCTGGGCCTGCTGGGCTGCCCTCGCCAAGGCGCGCGACAAGCGTGGACCGTTGGAACTCGATCTGCCCGAGCGCCGTGTCATGCTCGACGAAAAGGGTCGCATCCTTTCGGTCGCGCCGCGCGAGCGGCTCGATGCGCATCGGCTGATCGAGGATTATATGATTGCGGCCAATGTCGCCGCCGCCAAGGCGCTCGAGGCGAAGAAGGCGCCGGTCATGTACCGCATCCACGAGCCGCCGAGCCGCGAGAAGCTCGTGGCGCTCAAGGATTATCTCGACACATTCGGCATCAGCTTCGCGCTCGGACAGGTGATCAAGCCTGCGACGTTCAATCATCTGCTCGAAAAGGTTGGCGAGCGCGACGAGCGCCCGCAGATCATGGAGCAGGTGCTGCGTACCCAGACCCAGGCCTATTATGGCCCGGGCAATGCCGGCCATTTCGGGCTCGCGCTCGGCAGCTATGCGCATTTTACCAGCCCGATCCGTCGTTATGCCGATCTGCTGGTGCACCGTGCCTTGGTGGGCGCGTACGACCTTGCGCCTGCCGCCAACCAGACCAGGCTTCCCGCAGACGATGAAGGCGCGTTCACACGCATCGGTGAAGCGATCAGCGCCGCCGAACGCCGCGCGATGGAAGCGGAACGCGAGACGATCGACCGGTACGTTGCGGCTTATCTTTCAACCCGGGTCGGCGAACTGGTCGACACGCGCATCACCGGCGTCCAGCCATTCGGCTTCTTTGCGACGGTGGAGGGGTTGGGCGGCGACGGGCTGGTACCGGTATCGACCCTCGGCCGCGAATATTTCCGCTATGACGCGGCGTCGCAATCGCTGGAGGGCGAGGAGACAGGCGCGCGCTACACGCCCGGCCTGCGCCTGAAGCTACGCCTTGCCGAGGCGAATCCTATCTCTGGCGCGTTGCGCTTCGAAGTCGAAGGCGCGGAGAGCGCGGGCTCAGCGCCGCGACGCAGTCGCAGCGATCGGGTCGCGCCGCGGCGCGGCAGGCCCGGCAACATCCGTCACAGCAACCGGCGCAAATAGACCGGTAGGAAAAATGCCGCGGGGCCCGTTCCGGA
>DATMIP010000011.1:0-2867 GCA_035554515.1 Sphingomonas sp.
ATGACCGCAACGCTCAAGTGGGTGTTGACGAACGAAAAATGCTGGTTCGTCCCACCGTTCATGCACGGACCGAGCGCGAGCCGCGCCTGGTCGTTGGTCGAAGCCCCGGCGATCTCGAGGCACAGGCGATTGAACACCGACGCAATCGAAGAAAAGCGCGATGCGTTGCGCAGGTCGAACGCGAAGCCGAGGCCGGACCCGGACGCCCCGCCCAAGGGATTGAGCGCGACCAGCGTCCCGTCGAACTCGATCAGCTGAGCGGCGCCGGGGCGTCGAACCGATGTCGCGTTGAACAATTGAATCGGCGCGCCGTTGCGCAGCCGTAAGAATGTCAGCGTTCCGGCATCGGCGGCATAATGTCCGACAATGCGGTCACCGAAGATGAACCCGGATAGTGTCCCATCTGCGGCGACCTCGATCACCGTTGCTCCCTGCTGGGTGTTGGCGGCGGTCCACCATGCCGCCTGTGGCGATGGATGCGGCGTCAGCGAGATCGCTGGATCGCGGTCGCGCGCCGGCGGCCTCGCCTGTGGCACAAATGCGTTCCAGGCGCGGAAGGCGAAGGCGTTGCGCTGCCGGGTCGCTCCGCCGGCCGTATTGAGCGCGAACATCGTTCCCCGCACCTCGCGCTGTCGCGTCGCGGCTCGGCGGCCGAATCGAGCGAACACGTTCTCACTGTAGCTCCCGACGAAGACCTGCTTCGGAACCCCCGCAGAAGAGCGGAGCCAGACGATCTCGCGCGTATCAGCGGCGAAGAATCCGTCGATCTGGTCGCCGGCAAGCGCCCCCTCGACGGTCGCGCCGTCAGCGCTGGAAACGCGCAGATCGAGCGTCTCGGGCGTCGCACCCGCCGGCTGGGTACCGCTCAGCACCGAATAGCGGTCGGCCGGTCCGGCGATAGCCGGCCCGCTAACTGCGAGCATCGCGGTCACAGCAAGTAAAAACGTTGCAATGCGGGAAAACATCGGCTTGCCCCTCGCTGCGTATTACTCACTAGAGTATCGGAGGCATCCGCTACGGTCAAGTTATTGGGCGCTGGGATAGAGTCCCGAAGACACGCACGTGTAACTGTAATCACATTGTCGATTGTCTCGTGATATTTTGATTTGCAGACAACGGCTTAGACACCCAAGCCGAGGCGGTCCTCTGTCTTTCTGACGGCCCAACGTTTTCTTTCCCGCGATCAACTCGACCGCTCGGTCGGCAGCGGTCTCAAATTTTGCGCAATTGGAATGCGACAGTAAGATAGGGACCGCCCTTTTGAGGAGGGTTATCGACCACCCCAGCCTTCGGCACTGCCAGCGCCCACCCGGTCATCAGGCGGGCGCGACCGGGTCGTAGCTGCCGAAGCACCACACATTCCCTTCCGGATCGCGGCAACAATAGTTGCGGCCGCCATAAGGTTGGTCCGCGGGAGCCATGAAGATGTCGGCGCCCGCCTCGGCGGCCTGGGACGCATGGCCGTCGACATCTTCCAGCACGACGTAGATGGTCTGGGTTACGCCACCAGCCTCGGCCGGCGTGCGCCAGCGGGATTGCTCGGCGAAAGGCGAAGGGGCCGCCGACGCGAGCATAACCATGTTGCCCTCGCGGATCAGTTCCGCGTGCACGATCAGCCCGGGATCGGCCGGATCGGCATGGATGGCGTGTTTTTCAAAGCCGAAAGCGCGGCACAGAAAGTCGATCGCGGCCGGGGCGTCGGCATAGCGCAGAACGGGAATGACGGCAGGACGGATCATTGGAACCTCCGATATGGGAGATCCCCGTTTAACCCCCGCCGCCGCGGCGTTCTTGAAGCTTTGCGCCTAATCTCGAACCCCCCCGCCCGAGGGAAGCAATCGTCGTCGAAGCTCGGCCGGCGTCATGGCGGCGAAGCGGACGGCTTCGCGCGTAAGATGCGGCTGATCGGCATAGCCCGCCGCTATCGCGGCCTCGGCGAGCGCGATGGTGGGCTCCGCCTGCAGCAGGCCGGTGAAGCGTTCGAAACGGGCGAGGCCGGCAAAGGTGCGCGGATGCATCGCCGTCGCATCCCGGAAATGCTGCGCCAATCGCTTGCGGCTCCAGCTCAACCCGTCCGCCAGCGTCTCGACGCGTTCTCCGCAGGCAAGGCCGCGCAGCAGGAAGGCGATGCGCGCGTCGGCCTCGGGCGTGGCAGCCAGCCGGCTGGTCACGAAGGCATCCAGCGCCGCCCACCGTTGTTCGGCCGATCCCGCATCGAGCAGCCGGTCGCCCAGGTGGAGCGCACGGACTTCGGGCAGATCGGAGAAGGTGCAGACGTTGTTGGTGAGATCGGCAACCGGCGTGCCCGCCAGGCGCGCAAGCACCGTAAGGGGCGCGCGGATATAAACGCCGCCCGCGGGGCCGGTCGAACGGGAGAGCGACGTCGCAAGCGCTGCACCGGCGATGAAACCCTCGCCGGCGCGCAGGCGATGATGCGTCCCGCGCGCATCGACCAGCTCGAGATCGCTGGCGAGATTGACGATCAACGTGCCCGACGTTGCGGCCAGCTCACGCCGCGTATCGAAGCTCGCGGTCTGCTCGCTCCACCAGCCGTAGCAGTGTGCCCAGGGCGTGAGGCGCGCGTCGGGCGCGGCGTCGACCATCTGCCAGCGGTCGCGGCCGTCATCATACGCACGCGCGCGGATCTGCCGGGTCATGCCGCCATTCTGACGCAATATGGAGAACAGGTCGAGCGCAGGGACATCTCCGCGGGCTTTCGAGCAAAGGCGGCAGGCATGAACAAGCCGGGGTGCGGGACAAACGCCAAATCGCTAGGGGGGTTGAAAGGGCAGTTCCGAGAAGGAAAATATTACGGCACCAGTCCTAGACGGCGCCGACCGCGCCAGCGCGCGATAAGCAAAGTAGCG
>DATMIP010000012.1:0-15324 GCA_035554515.1 Sphingomonas sp.
TGAAAACACGCGAAATCGGCAATATCTGGACCCGCGAACTGGCGGCGTCGGCACGCATTGCTCCATCCCGCCTGGATCGCGTGCTCTATTATCCGATCGCGGGTCGGCCGGCTTGTTACCGGGTTGCGGTCATGTTCACCCCACCGGGGAAGCAAGCGAACGCGGCGCTCGATGAACGATCGGCGACGCGCTGCGATCGGATAGCGAGCCGGGCACTGTAGCCAGGGCAAGGGCGCGGCGCCGGATCGAGGCGGCGCGGCGGCTGTTCGGGTCGATCTGGTTCGACGAAGAGACGACCGAAGGCGGGCGCGATGCGCTCGGCCCGGTGCAGGTGGGCGGACGCGTTCGGGCTGATGTGCGTGGCGTATGAGGAGGCGTGGGCGAAGCGGCGGATCAGCTATTCGAACAGGGGGATTGGGAGGATTCTGGGGCTCGGTAGGAACCTATTTACTCTCACATGCGATTGTATATCACCGTCGAAAGGGGAACTGCTATGGCCGCTCAATCGATGTCCGTTATGATTGCTAGCCTTCGCCATCTCATGGCGAGTGACGATAGCCAGCCCAATTTCGTCTTCCCCTCGTTGCTCAGGGAGGTTCCTTCAATGACGCTCCCGCACTCTGACTATCGTGGGGGATTAGAGGCGAATGGCGAATTGGGGAGAGGTGCTCGA
The DNA here is from genome assembly GCA_035554515.1 of Sphingomonas sp. Taxonomy (GTDB): domain Bacteria; phylum Pseudomonadota; class Alphaproteobacteria; order Sphingomonadales; family Sphingomonadaceae; genus Sphingomonas_I. The sequence goes on from DATMIP010000012.1 coordinate 674, forward strand.
GGAAATAGGGGCCGAACAGCGCCGCGCACAAACATCGTTTGATACTGTCCGTCGCAAATATCTCTCGGCACTAGCCGAGGCTACAGGTCGCAATGTCATCGCCTATTATTCGGGATGGCAATCGAAACCCGGTATTTCGGGAACCGAGATACGCGACGAGGATCGCGACGGTTTTATGCGCGCGCTTCATGGCCTCAATACGCGGAAGGGCCTTGACCTCATTTTACACACTCCCGGCGGTGGCATTGCGGCAACGCAGTCAATCATCACCTATTTGCGGGAAAAGTTTGGACGCGACATTCGCGCAATCGTTCCTCACACCGCCATGTCGGGCGGCACCATCATGGCCTGCTCGTGCAAAGAAATTCTGATGGCTCGCCATTCGAGTATCGGCCCGATTGACCCTCAAATCCGAGGCATTCCGGCGCAAGGCGTTCTTAAGGAATTTGAGCGGGCATTTACTGAGATTTCTGAAGATCCTCGGCGCGCCAGCGTGTGGGCACCCATATTGGCACAATATACTCCCACCTTTGTCGGTAATTGCGAGAACGCCGTAAAATGGTCTGAGACCTTCGCCAGAGAACAGCTAGCTGACAATATGTTCTTTCGGCAAAAGGATGCTCAGGAAAAAATAGATTCCGTAATCCAAGCTCTTACAGCGTACGATGAGGTAAAGCTCCATGAGCGTCAGATTGGCTATCGAGAAGCTCGCCGAACCGGCCTTAGAATTCGATTACTGGAACGATCGCAGAAACTTCAAGATGTGGTGCTGACGGTTCACCATTGCTATGTTCACCTCCTGTCAAATACACCGGTGTTCAAGATCATAGAAAATCAGGAGGGCGCAAGCTTCGTTAAGGTTCAACTCGCGGATTAGCAGAGCAATTTGAGCTTACCGGAAGATGACTTTTGTGGAATGCGGCGCCATTTACCATGTCGACCATGCGCTGCCGGACGACGTCGGATCGCTCTTTGCTTTTCCGACGGTTCAGCTAGGCTATCACGCTCGGGATGTTCAAGACGCGGCCGAAAGGCCGAAGAAGAGGTAGACGAAAATGGGGCTGATGTGTTCGTGGGTTGCCATTCAGACGGAGGCTAAAGCCGAGGTGCTCGATCATCTCGGGCTGATTGAAACGGACGAGGTGGTGGAGCCGACGGAGCGGCGCAAGCTGACATCGGTTTATCAGAACGACAATGGCTGGCTGTACGTCTGCGCCACCGATTTCGGTTGGGCCGATCAGGCGCGGGTATTGGATCTTTCCCGATTTGGAATGACGCTCGGTGTACAGACCGAGGACAAGATCGACATGGAATGCCGGGTGCGCGCTGCCGATGGTGGGCGAGAACTTTGGGCAGTTGCGCATGTGAACCAGCCTGGCCAGGAACTGACGGTGTCGGGCGATCCGCCGGCCGCCCTGGCTGAGATTCGCCGCAAGTATGAGACGCTGCAGGCGGACAAGGACGACGCGGATTATCTCTGGGAGATTCCGCTGGCGCTCGCGCGCGAGGTTTCCGGCTTTCGGGTGGACGAAGATCCGATCGACTTTATGGCGGTGGTTTCAGCACGCTCGACCCCTGAGGCTCGGGGCGGATTGATAGCGCGGATATTGTCGGTCTTTCGATAGGCGGAGTGCAGCCGCGGGGTGAGATGGCATATTGCTTGTTCTTACCCGGGGAAGTTCAAGCTCGCGCGCAAAATCAGGGAGCGGACCGCTCTTCGACTTCGCTCAGGGCGAACGGAGGGTGGGGCGTAGGCTTCGCACAGCACGAACGGCTTGCTGGGTGGGGTCCTTCCGGATTTGAAGTCTGACGCTTCGCCGCCGGGACGGCGAGTTTTGGAGTGAGGCCGCGCGCCTTCTCCTGAGGCCCCGGCCTCCGCCGGGGCGACGATATTTTCATGAGGAGTGGTTGATGGCGACTTTGAACGCGCCGCTTTCGCATGCCGAATTGGCGGCGATGCTGGCCGAGGATGAGCGGATGGCCTTGTCGTTTCGCGCGTCCGCGCTGGCGGACGAGCAGGCGGTGGCGATCGATTATTATGAGGCGCGGCCGTTCGGCGACGAGGAGGAGGGGCTGAGCCAGGTGGTGACGTCCGACGTGGCCGAGGTGGTCGATTATATGACGATCAGCACGTCGCGCACGATCGTCGCGGGGGATCGCGTGGTCGAGTTCGAGAGCGCGGAGGCCGATGGCGAGGCGGCGGCCGAGGAGGCGACCGCGGCGGTGACCTACAGCTTCATGAAGAGTCAGGACGGCTATCGCGTGATCCACGACTGGATCCAGTCGGGGCTGATCGAGAAGATCGGGATCGCCAAGACCTGCGTCGAGACCCATACGAAAGCGGAGCGGCGGCGCGGGCTGGCGAGCGAGGAGCAATTGGCGGCGCTGCACGCCGGCGGCGCCGAGATTGCGGCGGCGACCGACAATGGAGACGGGTCGTTCCTGATCGAGACGATCGAGCGGACCGAGGAAGTGCGCTTCGTCGACTATCCTATCCCGAGCGAGGAATTTTTGTTCGCGGCGCGCACGCGGCACGAGGATGACAGCGATTATCTGTGCCACCGTTCGGCGAAGAGCGTGAGCGATCTGATCGCGATGGGGTTCGAGCGCGAACTGGTCGAGAATCTGCCGGGGGATGCGACGGGCGTGGCGCTCGACAGCCGTACGACGGCGCGCTGGCTCGACGAGGATGCGCGCGCGCCATCGGGGGTGCGCAAATTATGGCTGCGCGAGGAATATAAGCGCGTCGACCTGGACGGCGACGGGATTGCCGAGCTGGTGAAGATATTCCGGATAGACACCGTGATCCTGGAGGTGGAGCCGGTCGACGAAAATCCGTTCGTCGTCTGGTGTCCGTTCCCGCGCGCACACCGGATGGTGGGGCACAGCCTGGCCGACAAGGTGATGGACCTGCAGCGGATCAAATCGGTGATCCTGCGCCAGCAATTGAACGGGCTCTATCTGACCAACAATCCGCGCATGTACGTGCCGCAGGATTGCATGACCGAGGATACGATCGACGATCTGCTGACGGTGCGGCCGGGCGGGATCGTGCGCGGCAAGGGGATGAGCAAGCCCGAGCCTTTGTACGAGGCGTTCGACATGTCGAAGGGCATGACGATGCTCGAATATATTACCGGCGAGCGCGAGAGCCGCACGGGGATTACGCGGCTGAACCAGGGGCTCGATGCCGACGCGCTCAACAAGACCGCGACCGGGACCGCGCTGATGCAGGCGCAGGGGCAGCAGATGGAGGAATATGTCGCGCGCAATTTCGCCGAGGCGCTGGCACGGCTGTTCGCCAAGAAATTGCGGCTGATGGTGGCGGTAGGCAGGCCGTTCGCGATCCGCGCCGACGGGCAGGCGCGCATCGTCGATCCGGCGCGGTGGCCGGCGGGATTGGCGGCATCGGCGCGCGTCGGGCTGGGATCGGGGCGCAAGGAGCAGAGGCTGCACTATCGCGCGCAGATGCTCGACATGCAGAAGGAGGCCCTGGCGGCGGGGCTCGCCTCCCCACGCAACATTTTCAAGAATCTGTCGGCGATGGTGCGCGATGCGGGGCTGGGCGTGCCGACCGATTATTTCCAGGACCCGGCGACGGCGCCGGGCCAGGCGCCGCCCGCGCCCGACGGCGCGGCGATCCGCGCGCAGGCCGATGCCGCGGCGCAGCGCGAGCGGCTGATGCTCGAGCGGCAGAAAGCCGAGGCCGAGCTGGCGCTGGGGCGCGAGCAGGGGCAGGCGCGGCTCGACGCGCTGCGCGAGGAGAATGCGCTGAAGCTGCAGCATGAGCGCGAGAAAGCGCTCGCCGAGCTGACGCTGGCGCGCGAGCGGATGGCGATGGAATATAGCCTGGCCGAGCGGCGCTTTGCCGGCGCGCCCGGGCGCAGGCGGCGCGGCCGGCGACCGGCGGGTGACATACAGGCGATGCGCGGCGGCGGGGCGCTGGACCAGTGAGCGAGGATGCGATCCATCGCGGCGCGCGCTGGCAGGCCTTCCACGAGGAGGAGGGCGGCCTGCGCGACATACTCGGCCAGCTGCGCCAGGCCTATTTCGAGCGCGCCGCCGATCTGATGCCGAACGATACGGCGGCGTTGCTGAAGCTGGGCATGGCGGCGAAGATCGTCGACCAGATCGAGGCGCATATCGGCCATATCATCCGCGCGGGCAGGCTGGAGCAGGCGGCGCACGACCATGCCGAGCGGATCGCAAGATTACCCGAAGCGCGGCGGCGGTTCATCTGAATAATTCTATGAAACTATATTATAAGGAAAATAGATAGTTAACGGCTATTCGGGCATGGTTAACCACTTTACACGATGATAACGGCTTAGTAACGACCGATTCGGCGGCATGAAAGCGGCCGTGTTTTTTGTGGGGGATATCATGAAGACCAAGTTTTTAGCAGCGCTGTGCGCGTCGGCCGCCTGCCTTGCGGCGGTTCCGACCCAGGCGAGCGTCGTCTACGATAACGGACCGATCGACGGAACGATCACCGCGTGGACCCTCTCGGCGGGTCAAACAGTCACGGATTCGTTCACGCTGACGGGCACGACGACGATCACCGGCTTCACCTTCGGCGGCTGGAGCACCGCGGGGACCCAGATCAGTTCGGTGGATTATGGCTTCAGCTCCACGCTGGGCGGCGCTCTGACCGGCACCAGCGCACTGACCTTTGGCGCGGTTGTTCCGGGCACGGGGTTTGGCGGCTCGTATGACGTGCGCGATTATACGGGTTCGGTAGCACCGATCACGCTGGGCGCGGGGACATGGTATTTCTCGCTCGGTAACTCGATCACGACCAACAACGACGTCGGCTATTGGGATATCAATAACGGCCCCTCCAGCGCCTATGTCGGGACGTTCGATCTGGCCGGATATTACGGCCCGACCGGATCGTCCGCCTTCACGCTGACCGGCGGCGCGGTACCCGAGCCGGCAAGCTGGGCGATGATGGTGGGCGGCTTCGGCCTGATCGGCGGCGCGATGCGCGCACGCCGGACGAACATCAGCTTCGCCTAATCAAGCATTCGTAAATGATTGCGCCGCCGGTCCCGAGGGCCGGCGGCGTTTTCGTGTGCCGATGGCCCGAGTTCACGCAAGATTACCCGAAACAGGGCGGCGGTTCATCGGAAATAATTGTAACAAGTCTCCGACATTATAATTGTGTGGTTAATGTCTATTCTGATCGGAATTAACCATCTTTGCGCCGTTACACATGAACAAGGCCATGTTAACGACCGATTCGGCAGCCTCACGAGAGGCCGTCTTGTTTCTTGTTGGGGGGATATCATGAAGACCAAGTTTCTTGCGCTTCTGTGCGCATCGGCCGCCTGCCTTGCGGCGGTTCCGGCCCAGGCAGCCACTGTCTACAGCAACGGGCCGATCAACGGCACGATCAGCGGATGGACGATCAACAACGGCTATGCCGTGTCGAACTCCTTCACGCTGAGCAGCGCCGCCACCATCACCGGTTTCACCTTCGGTGGCTGGTCTTATCCGACCGATACGTTCCTGTCGGTCGATTATGGATTCTCGACCTCGCCGGACTATGCGGTCACGGGCACCGCGGCCGTGGCCGGCGGAGCGACCATTCCGGGCACCGGCTTTGGATTTTACGAAGTGCGCGACTATAGCGCATCGATCGCGCCGGTCACGCTGGCGGCGGGCACCTATTGGTTCGCGCTGCAGAATGCGGTGACCGCGCAGAACAATTATGCCTATTGGGACGTCAATAACGGCCCGTCCGCCGCCTATGAAAACGCCTATGGCGACGTGAACGGCTATTTCGGCGGATCGAGCTCGAGCGCCTTCACGCTGACCACCGGATCGGTTCCCGAGCCGGCAAGCTGGGCGATGATGGTGGGCGGCTTCGGTCTGATCGGCGGCGCGATGCGCGCACGCCGGACGAACGTCAGCTTCGCCTGATCAAGCATTGGTAAATGATTGCGCCGCCGGTCCCGGGGATCGGCGGCGTTTTCGTGTGACCATCGCGTCCGACACGGCTTCGGCCAGCGCATTGCCGCGCCGCAGGTTCGCGCATAGGCGGGGGCGGATGATGTCGCGCCGCCTCGCATGCCTGGTTTCGCTATTGTGCGTGCTCGCCGCGTCGCGGCTTTCGGCCGAGCGCATCCTGTTCGTGGGCAACAGCTTTACCTTTGGGACGGGATCGGCGGTGCAGCGATACCGGCCGGAGAGCGTGCGCGATCTGAACCGGCGCGGGCAGAGCGGGGTGCCGGCCTTGTTCCGGATCTTTGCCGAACAGGCCGGAATCGACTGGGAGGTGAGCCTGGAGGCGACGGGCGGGCAGGATTTCGCCTTTCATCTCGCCAATAAGCGCGCCGAGCTGGCGGGCATGTGGGACGTGGTGGTGCTCCAGGATTACAGCACGCTCGACCGGCGGAAGCCCGGCGACGCGACCGCGCATGTGCGCGACGCGGCGCGGCTGGCGGCGATGTTCCGCGCGGCCAACCCGCGCGCGCGGATCCTGCTGGAGACAAGCTGGTCGCGCGCCGACATGGCGCATGCGCCCGGCACGCGCTGGTCGGGCAAACCGATCCGCGCGATGACCGACGATATCGCGCGCGCCAATGCGCTGGCGATCGTCGAGGCGCCCGGCCTGTTCGCCGGCACATTGCCGGTGGGCGAGGCATGGCTGCGGGCGATGGCGGACGGGGTGGCCGATCCGGACCCCTATGACGGCATCGCGCCGGGCAAGATCAGCCTGTGGGCAAGCGACGGGCATCATGCGAGCGCGGAGGGGTCCTACCTGGCGGCGCTGGTGATTTTCGGGCGCGTGACCGGCGCCGATCCGCGCCGGCTGGGGCGCGGCGAGACAGCGGCGGCGGCGCTGGGCATCCGGCCGGGGCTGGCGGCCAGCCTGCAGCGGATCGCGGCGGAGGAACTGGTCGCGCTACGTTGAGGCGGGCAGCGGCGCGCGGCGGCGGAAGGGAATATCCAGGCTCATGCGCGTGCCGCAGCGCCAGAGCCATTCGAGCGGGCCATAATGGAAGGATCGGAACCACCAGGCGGCGAGCTTGGTCATCGTGGTGAAGCTGGCAAGGCCGAGCGCCAGCGACTGCGGCTGGGTGATGCGGGCATAGAGGCCCGCGCCGAACGGATAGAAAAGCGGCACGAAGATGAGTGACTGCAGGACGTAGAGCGTGAGCGTCATCCGCCCAGCGGGGACGAGAAAGGCGAGCAGGCGGCGCGCGCGCGTCTGCCACAAGGCGATGAAGATCAGCACCGACAGCGCCATGCTGGCGAGATCGAACCAATCGGCGAGGATATGGCCGATCCACACACCGTATGGCTTGCCTGCGATGCTTTCGGGCAGGCGGACGAACCAGAGCAGGCCAATGACCGCAAGACTGGCGGCGAGCGCGATCCACCCGCCACGGCGGAATCGTCCCGGATCGGCGAAGAAGCCGATGCGCCCGAGGACGAGGCCGGTGACGAACAGGCCAAGTATCTGTGCGCAGCGCCCGGTTTCGATGAAGAAATCCCATTTGTTCACCTGGCCCGGCCCGATATTGGCCAGGAACGCGTCGCGGAGCGAACCGGTCAGGTAGAGCGCCATCGCGGGATCCTGCCAGTGACGCGGCGGCGCCAGCGCCCAAGGCTGGCCGGCATAACCCGCCGCGACCCAGACGAGCAGATAAGGCTGGAGAAAACAGAAAGTGGCAATCGCGACGAGCAGGCGGTTCGAACGGATATAGTCGAGAGGGATGAGCAGGAAGCCGATCAGCGCCAGCACGATGATGATATCGCCGCGATAGACCAGGCCGTGAACGAGGCCGATCGTTGCGAGCAGGACCAGCCGCCAGGCGAAGCGCGCGGCAAAGGGCTGGCCGCGGCGACGGCCGCCGTCCATCATCACGAAGAAGCTGAAGCCGAAGCATAAGGCGAGGAGCGAGAAGGTCTTGCCCATGAACAGGCCGAAGACGATGTCGGTTGTGAATGCGGGATGTGGATTGGACCAGTAGAGTTCGAAATATTCCTCCATATGGACGAGGAACAGCCCCATCAGCGCATAGCCGCGAAGCGCATCGACCATATCCAGCCGTCGCGATGATGGCGCCGTTACGTCACCCATGTGCATCCCCCTTTTCCCGCGGCGAGCTTATGGGTCGGGAGGGGGCGCTGTCGATCAGGAAGGCGGGGACGAGGGCATGATGTTCCTGGCTGAACCGTCATTGCGAGCGGAGCGAAGCAATCCATTCCGGCGCAGACTGGATTGCCGCGTCGCTACGCTCCTCGCAATGACAATTCAGGTACAGCTAGAGTCACCAGACGCCGGTCCGATCGCTATTGCCCGTAAGCCCACCGCCTTCACGGGCGATCGTTGCCGCGCGTGGCGCGGCGTAGTTTGACGATTGCGGCAAAGATCGCGGCGACCGCGACGATGAAGCGGAACGCCCGTTCGGAATCGTCATGCGGCGGCGGCAGCAGGAACAGGACGAGCACCGCGACGAGCAGCATCGCGGCCGCGGTGAACAAGGCCGGCCGGTTCGCGAAACGCATCGTCATCTCCCTCGGCTGCCGTGCGCCGGCACGGAACCCGATACTTCCATACTCCAGCCAACAGGTGATGAAATGGCCCATGCACAGCAACCCAGCGATTCCGCGCCGGCGTCGTCCGACGACCGCGCCGAGGATTTCGCCTTGTTTCTCGACCAGCTCGAGAAGCAGGACGACGATATCTACAGCAGCGACGCGCCGGGGGACGAGGCAGCGCCGGGCGATCCCGATGCGGCCGACCAGGACGAGGCGAGCCGGGACGCGGCGGGGGAACCGGGCGAAACCGCGATCACCGCGCCCATATCCTGGGGCGATGACGCCAAGGCCTTGTTCGAGCAGCTGCCGCCCGAGCTTCAATCCACGGTCGCCGCGCGGGAAGCCCAGCGCGAGCGTGCGCTCCAGCAAGCGACGACCGATGCGGCCGACGCACGGCGCAACGCCATGGCCGAAGCGAGCGCGAGCTTCGCCGAGCAGCAGCGTCACTATGCGGCGCACCTGGAACGGCTTGCGGCCGCGCTGGCGCCCGAACGCCCCGATCCCGCGCTGCTGGCGGAGGACCCCCAGGCCTTTTACGAATTGCAGGCGCTGTACGATGCCCAGCTTGCCGAGCATCAGGCGCTGACGCAGCAGGCGCGTCATGCGGCGGCCGAGGCGCAGCAGCGCGACGCGATCGCGCGCAGCCACGAACTGGCGCAGGATCATGCCGCCCTGGGCGCGCATCTGGGCGAGGACTGGACCGATATTTCCCGCCGCCGGGCATTGCTCACCGATCTCGAGCAGATCGGAGCGTCGCTCGGCTATTCGATGGAAAATATGGGGCGGGCGAATGCGACGGATATCCTCGCGCTGAAGGCGGCGGCCGACTGGAAGGCGAAGGCCGACCGGTATGACGCGCTCCAGAGCAACCGGATGACCGCGGTCGCGGCCGCGCGCGGGGCGCCGCGCGTCGCCAAGCCGGGGGTGAGCCCGACCCGCGCCGAACAATCGGCGCGCGGCCGCGATGCCGCCTGGGCCCGCGCCAAGGCCGAACGATCGGGCGACGCTTATGCGGCGTTGCTCGACAGCATGGGGATCGTCCTGTGACGGTCTGACATGGCCGCGGCCTCTCTCTCTCTCTCTCTCTCTCTCTCTCTCTCTCTCTCTTCCTCCCCCTCCCGTCACCCTCCCGTCACCCTCCCCCTCCCGTCACCCCAGCGGAGGCTGGGGTCTCAGAAGGCTGGGCGGGACTGGGTTCCGAATCTCTCCTGAGATGCCAGCCTGCGCTGGCATGACGTGTTTGGGGCGCGTGGCAGCCCCCACTGAATTAAACCCTCAATCAAAGGAACCACACCATGACCGTACCCACGAACACTATCCAGAACGTCAATCGCGTCGGCGTGCGCGAGGATCTTTCGGACAAGATCGCCGAGCTCTTTCCCGACGACACGCCGTTCGTGAACGCGATCGGCAAGGGCAAATGTTCGGCGACCAAGACCGAATGGCAGACCGACGGGCTTGCCGCCGCCAACGCCGCCAACGCGCAGATCCAGGGCGACGACCTGGCCAATGACGTGCGCGCCAATACGAGCCGCGTTTCGACCTATACCCAGATTTCAACCAAGGTGGTGGGCGTATCCTCGACCGTCGAGGCGACCAACAAGGCGGGCCGAAAATCGGAGCTGGCGCGCGAGATCATGAAGGCGGGCCGCGAGCTGCGGACCGACATGGAAGCGCGCGCTTCGGGCAATTATGCATCGGTCGCGCCGGCGCCGGGCGTGGCGGGCCAGACCGCGGGCGCGCTCGCCTGGCTGACGAGCAATGTGTCGCGTGGCGGCACGGGCACGAGCGGTGGCTTCAATACCGGTACGGGGCTGGTTTCGGCCGCGACCAACGGCACGCAGCGTGCCTATAGCGAGGCGTTGCTGAAGACGATGCTGCAATCGATCTGGGCCAAGGGCGGCAATCCGAAGATGGTGATCACCGCCGGCAGCCAGAAGCAGACCGCGGCTACCTTTGCCGGCCTGGCCCAGCAGCGCCGCGACACCGGCACCAAGCGCGCGACGATCGTTGCCGGCGCCGACATCTATGTCAGCGATTTCGGCGAGGTGCAGTTCGTGCCGTCGCGTTTCTGCTCGCCGCGCGATGCCCTGATCGCCGACCCCGATTATTGGGAGATCGGCACGCTCGATCCGCTGGGCGTGCAGGATCTGGCCAAAACCGGGCTTTCGACGCGCAAGATGCTGAGCGTCGAATGGGCGCTGAAATGCCTCAACGAGGCGGCGTCGGGCGTGGTGGCGGACCTGACCTAAGGGGAGTAAGAGGGCGGCGCCACTACCACGCGTCATGCCAGCGCAGGCTGGCAACTCAGGAGGAATGTACTTGTCCCCCCAGGCCTCCTGAGACCCCAGCCTCCGCTGGGGTGACGAAGACCGGCGGGACGCCGCCCTGCCGCCCTCAACCGTTGGTTGACAATTATAGGGCAGAAAGCACATATCGAACGCGAAGGAAGGAGGCTGAGATGGTTGTACTTAAAAAGACTGATCCTCGCCTCGTCCGCAAGGCGAAACCCGCCGACGAAAAATTCGACGCCAAGAAGGCGCACGAGTGGACGATGAGCCGGTTTCCAAAGACGATGGCTCGTCTGGCTGAATGACGTCCGGGCCTAGTTGGCTCACGGTCTCCGATCTAATCGTCATCAATCGACTGATCGTTGCCGAGACGGGTGAGCCGTTCGGGGTCTTGAATCCCGGAGGCCTGGAAAGCGCCCAAGCCAAACCCCGTAACCATCACGCCTATGGCGAGGAAGACATTGTCGTTCTCGCCGTAGAGCTATGTCTTGGGCTCGCCCGGAACCACTGCTTCGTCCAAGGCAACAAACGCACTGCCTTCGTAGCCATGGATAACTTTCTGTTGATCAACGGCTACGTTCTCGATCTTCCAGATGGGAATGAAACAGCCGACGCCCTGGTAGCTGTAATAGAACGGCAGATGCCCAAGCACCTGTTCATCCAATTTGTGGATAGCAACGTCCACTGACGACAATTGGCTTCCTGGATTTCGCTGGCTCATATCAAGCTGCAGGAAGCGCGACTCATTCTCCCCTCCCCTTCAGGGGAGGGGCTTATAGGTTTCGATCACTGCAACCTGGTATCACTCGCTTCGCCTTGTGGAGGAGCGAGGGCAGCGACTATCACCGCCGCGTTCCATGCGGAAAGACGACGTGCCCCGTGAGCATAATCAAACCGATATTGGCGCGTTTCCCGGTGATCGAGGTTGCGGTGCGGCTTGCTTACTGGCGCGTCCCCGTGTTGCGCGCGCTGGGCGACCGCATTCGCTCGGCGATTGCGGCACGGCGCCGCGCCGCGCCGCCGGCGGAGCCGGTGGATTTCGAGGATGTGCTGGCATGCCTGCGCGCGCTCGGCGTGGGGGCGGGCGACATTTTGATCGTGCATTCATCCTATAACGCGCTGAAGCCGACGGGACTTTCGCCGGCCGCGATCGTCGAACGGCTCCTCGCGCTGGTGGGCCCGGAAGGCACGCTCGCCATGCCGGCGATCCCGATCATTCGCCATGAGCCCAAAGGCGCCGACAAGTTTTCCGACGCGGCCTATGACCGCCTGTTCGATTATGATGCGGACAGTCTGCGCATCGCGACGGGCGCGCTGCCCAGGACGCTGATGCAGGCGCCCGGCGCGGCACGCAGCCTTCATCCCGGCAATTCGATGGTCGCCGTGGGAGCGCAGGCCGAAGCGATGATGCGTGACAATCTGAGCGGTGACGAACCCGCGGCGTGCGGGCCGGGATCGAGCTGGCATTATGCCTATGACCATGACGCCAAGATCGTCGCGCTGGGGGTGGACATGGTTCATTCGCTGACGATGATCCACGTCGCCGAGGATGCGTTCGACTGGCCCGTGGCCGGATGGTATCGCAGGCGCCGCTTCAGAATATCCGGAAAGGGCGTCGATCGGGAGATCGCGATCCGCGAGCGAAAGCACAGCTGGTCCCAATATTATGCGGAGCATGCCTTTGCGCGCGATCTGCGGCGGGCCGGCGTGATGCGGACCCGGATGGTGGGCGGGATCGGCATATCCTATTGCGCGAGCCGCCGGCTGATCCAGTTCCTGCGCGACCATCCGCGCGTGGGCTATCCCTATCGTTTCCCGTTGGGGGTGCCGCGATATTGAGGCGCGCTTGCACCGAGCGCGACGCGTGGATCGCGGGCCTGAACTGAAGCGGGAGGAGGGGCGTTTGCGATCCGCTGTTTTTTTTGGGGGGCGGGGAGGGCTGCGGTGCTTGAACCGCCGGCAGCCCAGTGGTTAGGGAGGGGTGAAGGAGCGGGACGCCAATGTTCTGGTATTTGGTTGTCTTCGCCGTGCTGACTTTGCTCGCCTTGGTGGAGCGCGGCCAGGAGTGGCCGGGCCTTACCGCCGCGGTGATTCTCGCTCTAATGTGCGGTTTGCGATACGAAACGGGCTTTGATTGGGTCGAATACGAAGCTCATTATCTATTCGCGCCAGGACTCTTCGATGACGATATTTATACAAGTGTTACAGCGCTAACATATGAGCCAGGGTTTGAGTTGTTGAACCGGCTGCTCCGAACAGTGCGCGCCGACTTTCAATGGCTGATCTTTGTGATCGGCGTTTTTAATATGTTTGTTCTCTATCTCTTAACTCGTCGATTCTCGCCTCTGGTGGTTGTAGTGCTGCTATGGTACTATGGATTTGTTTTCTTGACTGGGCAAATGGCGACAATGCGACAGGCTTTGTCGGCCAGCTTCATTTACATCGCTTTCCTGCGTAGAAACGAAGGACAGGAGTGGCAGGCTATCTTGTTCAGCGCCGGCGCCGTGCTAATCCATAGCTTCGCAATTATCTTTGCTCCGTTAGTCTTTGTCACACTTAAGCCTTTCCGGGCGTCTTGGCTCGCTGTGGTCGCGGTCGTCGGTTTTGCAGCCACCGGCCCGGAAGGAAATTACTTTGTTACCATTGCCAATGTAATTTTGAGAGTGGTCAATGCTGGCGTCGTAGCCGAAAGACTAGAAATTTATTCATCGCTGGCTGGAGCAAACATTTCCCCTGTCTCGCTCGCTCTTGTGGCGATGCACCTCGTTTTTGTGGCTGCGGTCCAGCACAAAAATGCGGACGATTATATATCTCGGGCTGCGATGTGGTCAGCATGGCTGAGCGTCATACTTCATGCCTGGTTCGCACCATTTCCGATCCTCTGGAACCGAGTCATGCTCATCAGCTTTCCACTGGAGGCTATTGTGATCTGTCGAGTTTATCAGGCCGAACTCGCGGCGGCATTTTTCCGAGTCAGGCTGATCGCGATCGCTGGCGCCGGCTCTCTGCTGGCGTTAGTTTATGCCTTAACCAACGCGCAGTCGCTCGTGTACGAGCCATATCAAAACCTTGCAGTCGTTTGGTTGCGCGGCCCATACGGCACTGGCCGGTTACGCTATCAGGTAATCCGTAACGAAAATAATGCTCTGGCGATTGAACAGAAGGGGCATTGACGCCCCTTAAGTGCGTAGTTGCCGTTCTGTGTGACGAGCTCCTAACGTCCTGGCCGCCGGTGCCCCCATTCATCGCCAGTATAGGAGCAACCGATGTCGGGTTGGGAGCTAATCGGTCATGATTCTCGGCGAGGCGTGAAAAAATATATCGCCGCAGGCGACGAGCCCGATAGCGTGATGGTCCGGACCGAAACGGACGATCACGAGGTGGTGGAGCGCAATAGGGCGCTGCAGAACGAGGACTTCGATCGCCGATCCGACATGTGGCACGCGGCGTCCATCCCGAGCGGCGTGATGTATGAATGGCTGACGCGCTTCGGGGTCAACGCCTGGAATCCGGCCCATGCCGATGCGGTGAAGAAGCTGCTGAATTCCAGCGATTATCGCTGGTGCAAGGTGAAGAATATCATTTTGTAGTGACCGCACCTCTCGTCACCCCGGCGGAGGCTGGGGTCTCGGGTGACCGGATGGGACGGCGTTTCGCGTTCCTCCTGAGATGCCAGCCTGCGCTGGCATGACGTTGGGTGGGGGTGGTGCATCTTCCAGTCGTCACCCCAGCGGAGGCTGGGGTCTCGGGAGGCCTGGTGGGACCTCGTTCCGAGCCTCTGCTGAGATGCCAGCCTGCGCTGGCATG
>DATMIP010000013.1:0-7063 GCA_035554515.1 Sphingomonas sp.
GCCGCCGGCTCGTCAGCTCGTACAATGGGACAAAAACCTTAATCGATTTTGGCGATCGGCTGAATGGAGCTAAGGGCACTTTCACCGCTACGACCTTTGTTCCTGAATCTGCCTCATGGGTGATGATGCTAGCGGGCTTCGGCTCTATCGGCGGCGCGATGCGCGGTCGAAGAATGGCAGCGGTAAGTTTTCGGATAGGAGCCTCCTCCGCTCTGCCCGTCGGAGCGTTCTTGGGGTTCTGCCGACGTGTGACGCGCCTTGCGAACGGCTCTGACGCCGCGGCGCCATCAGCCGTTGCTTCGTCAATCCCTCGCAAGGTCGACCTCAGCTCCTGGCTTCAGTATAACCGTGCCCAACTTCCCCGAAACAGACGCCGTGGTTTCGGTGGTTATTCCGGCCCCGACCCGGCAATGAGTGGAAACAGTCTTTCATCGCCATGAAGGGAATGGCGCGCCCGGAACGATTCGAACGTCCGACCCTCAGATTCGTAGTCTGATGCTCTATCCAGCTGAGCTACGGGCGCGTGAGGAGGTCCCACTAGTCGAGCGGGTCCGACGGCGCAACCCCGCGAGTTGCCCGATCGCGGGCGGCCCATTAGGAGCGCGTCGGTGCGTATCATACCGATCCTGTCCGCGTCGCTCGCGATCCTGTCTCTCGCCAGCTGCGGAACGTCGATTTCCGCGCCTTCGCTCGACCAGCGCCCGGTTGAAAAACAGCCGATTTCCATGCCGGAAACCGATCCGCGCGAGGCGGAAACCCCTGCCGATGCGGCATTGATTTCCCGGATTGCCGCGATCGTCGCCGCTGCCGAGACGGGTGACAAGGCATTCGCCAGCCAGCGCGCACGCGCGGAGGAGGCGGTCGCGCGGGCCACCGGCGCGGCACCGGGAAGCGACGCCTGGATCGCGGCGCAGGAGGCGCTGACCGCGCTCGAATCCGCGCGCGGACCGGCGCGCGATGCCGCCGCCGATGTCGATGCGCTGCGCCAGGATTCCGCCAGTGCCGCGCCGGGCAACCGGGCCGCCATCGACAATGCGGCCGCAAGGGTCGGGCAGATCGACAGGGCGCAACGCGCGGCGATCGCGGCGCTCGCCGGGCGGCTCAGCTGACGAGCGGCGCGCGATCCTGGGCGCGTAAATTTCTCAACAAACGGCGCGCAGCTTCGATCAAGCAGCCAGCAGGCGCGCCGCATGCGCCGCATGATAGGTCAGCACGCCCGAACAGCCTGCCCGGCGGAAGGCGAGCAATGTCTCCAGCACCAGCGCGTCGCGATCGCCCGCGCCGGCCGCCGCCGCCGCCTCGATCATCGCATATTCCCCGGACACCTGATAAGCGAATACAGGCACTTCGAAGCGGTCCTTCACGCGCCGTATGATGTCCAGATAGGGCAGGCCCGGCTTCACCATCACCGTATCGGCACCTTCGGCAAGGTCGAGCGCGACCTCGCGCAGCGCTTCCTCGGCATTGGCCGGATCCATCTGATAGCCGCGCTTGTCACCCTTCAGCAGCCCGCGCGATCCGACCGCGTCGCGGAACGGGCCGTAAAATGCCGAGGCGTATTTGGCGGCATAGGCCATGATCTGGACGTCGTGAAAAGCTTCGGATTCCAATGCCGCGCGGATCGCACCGATCCGGCCGTCCATCATGTCGGACGGCGCGATGATGTTCGCTCCCGCGCGCGCCTGGACGATCGCCTGTTCGACCAGGATCTGCATCGTTGCGTCGTTGAGGACGCGGCCCGCCTCGTCGATAATCCCGTCATGGCCGTGCGCCGTATAGGGATCGAGCGCGACGTCGGTTAGAATGCCGATATCGGGTACGGCATCCTTGATCGCCCCGATCGCGCGGCACATCAGATTATCGGGGTTGAGCGCCTCTTCCCCGCCTGCGCTGCGCAAGGCGGCCGGCGTATTGGGGAACAGCGCCAGGCAGGGAATTCCCAGCGCAACCGCCTCCCGCGCGCGATCGACGATGCGATCGACCGACCAGCGCGAGACGCCGGGCAGGGTCGCGATCGGCTCCTCCACCCCATGCCCGTCGGTCACGAACAGCGGCCAGATCAGGTTCTGGGGCGACAGGCTGGTCTCGGCCACCATCGCACGGCTCCACGCGGAGGCGCGGCTGCGGCGGAGACGAAGGGCGGGGTAGGAGGCATGATTCATATTCCGCGCTTTAGACACGATTCGAGCTGGGCTGAAGCTTTACTCCCTCTCCCCCGCGGGGAGAGGAACAACGAGGTCGCCCATGCCCCCGGCATGGGCTGCGGGATGCTGGGGGCATCCCGCACCTCGTTGTTGGTGAGGGGGAGCGAGCCGCAGGCGAGCGCTTCACCTCGAAGTGTGGATCACCCGCACCCAACCTGTGCAGCCGAGGAACCGTCCCCCGGACGGTTCCCAAAACGGCTGCACACCCTCGAGGGAGAGGGCTTTTGCGGCTCACTCCGCCTCGACGAAACCAGTTCCGCAACTACCAGCAACCAACGTGCCGAAAGTGCGACAAATTGCACCGATCAGGCGTCCAATCGGCTTGCCCGCTCCACGGCATTAACGCATCTGAAGGGATGGCTGCGTTAACCATGCGCATCCGCTGTTCCGATCCGGGGGGATGTTCATATGTTCGAATTTGCTGCGCTGACTTATGGCCTGATTGCCAGCTTCGTGATGGCCAGCGCCCATCGCAACCGCCGCGAGGCGCGCACCCATCCGCCGATCCTATTGATGCTCGGCTGGACGCTCATGGCATTCTCATTGACGGTCGGCGTCGGCCTGTTCGGTTATGCCGGATACAGCGTGCTCACCGGGGCACCATTGATCGTCTGAGGCCCGATTCCGTTTGGTCGGAATCAACCGTAAAATCCCTTTCCCTGGAGGGGTGGTCCACCTTCGAGGTCGAAGCTCGCCTGCGGATCGGTCCCCCTCTCCGGCGACGAGGTGCGGGATGCTCCCAGCATCCCCCGGCCCATGCCGGGCGCGCGTACGGAACTCACAATATCGGCCGTAGGTTCACCTTCGTCAGGAGAACCGCGATGCCAAAATTTGTGACGATCGGTTACGGGGATGAGGCCGGATACAATCAGACATCGCCTGAGGTGCGCGACGCAGCGCATGCGCATGATGCAAGCTTGGTGCAGGCCGGCGCGCTGGTCGGTCGAGCCGGCGGCCCGGTCCAGGTTCGCAATCCAGGTGGGAAAGGCCTGCAGACCAACAATGGGGCATTCATGGCATCACCACTTCCCATCGCCGGCTTTGCCATCATCGAAGCCGCCGATATCCAGGAAGCGATCAGGCTGGTTGCCGAGACTCCCTGCGCCGTCGCAAGCGGCGTTGTCGAAGTTTGGCCGTTACTCGGATCTTAGTCGCCATCGCCGCCGTTAGATCCAGACAGGCCCGCACTATCCAAATGCCTCGCCTCGCGAATACCCTGCGCCAGTGGGTGGGTACGCCCAGCATTCCATGTCGAAAATATTTGACACAACCCTCGTCTCACGCCATTCGATGTTAAATATATCAAACATCGGAGCCGCCCCATGTCCTTCCGCTACAAAACCGCGCTGCTCTCGCTGATCAGCATGGCGCTGATTTATGGCTGGTATTTCGCAACTGTGGTTATCCAGCGCCATTCGGTGGTTCGCGGCAATCCCCTGGCCCATCTCGGCGCGGCGGTGCTGCTGATCGCGGTCGTGCAGATCGTCGGACACCTCATCATCGCGGGCACGTCATCCGATAAATATGATGCGATGGACGAACGCGAGCGGGTGTTCGATCAGCGGGCGACGCGCGCGGGCTATTATATCCTGATCGTCGGCGCGCTCGCCGCAATCGCGACCTTGCATATCGGCGCACGTGGGCCGGACATCGGCAATGCGGTGCTGCTCGCGATCGTCATCGCCGAATGCGCGCGCCAGGCGGTGTTCCTGATCTCGCATCACAAGGCCGCGTGATGTTTCCGATCGCCAACAATGTCCGCGCCGAACGTGAGGCGCGGGGGATGACGCAGAGCGAGCTCGGCGCGGCGATCGGCCTGACCCGCCAGACGGTCGCCGCGATCGAGCAACGCCATTATTCGCCCTCGCTCGAAGCGGCGTTCCGGATAGCGCGCCTGTTCGAGAAAAGCGTGGATGAACTGTTCCGCTGGGAGGAATGAGATGCGCCCGACGGACGACCGCAGCACATGCGGGCTCGATCTCTGATTTATCATAATTGAGGCGGCGTATCGTACGAAGCTTTTACTTGTGAGTTTTCCTGATTCGTGCGACTTTGGCCATGTTGTCTGGCTGCGCGCCGGCCTCGTGTCACACTTGCGTCAATACCTGCTGATGGTCCGGCCTTTTCATCCGAAATGGAGGCAGCGATGCATGATGTAATTTTTCAGCAATCTGTTTTTCAGCGTGAAAAGCTCAAGCAGAACTGGCCCGATTTCAACAAGGTCATTAGTCGCGGTGACGAGGTTGCCGTCGCGTTTGAGGCGGTTTCGGCCTTCCCGATGTGGCGCGAGGATCCTCGGCTGGCCAAGCTGCCCGCCGCCACGGCGAACGAAATCCTCGATATATATAACGAGATCATCGCCGATGGCCGCTATGTCGCCGAATTCCTGGAAGATCCGAAGGCCGCCGCCGCGCGCCTCGATCTGAAAATCTCCGATGAAGCGGTGATCGTCGTGCGCACAGTTGCCTCGCAGATGGTCGGCGCCAATGCTGCCGCGGTCGGCGCCGCCATCGTCGTCATCTCGATCAGCGTGGTCGCGATCGCTGCCGGCACGGCGATCGTCAGCTCGCGCCATATGGAACGCGATTCCCACATCTTCGTCGATGAATCGGGCAGGGTTAAACTGGGCGATATGTTCGGCGCCTCCCATGCCAAGCACGCCAAGTCGAAAAGCAAGTCGAAGACCAAGGCCAAACCGAAGAAGCATCACGGCTAGTCATGGCGCTGGCCGATCCGCCCGTCCGCCCGGGCGAACCGCGGGTCGCCCTGGTGAGCATGCCCTGGGCACCGTTCGCGGAGCCTTCCCTGGGTCTCGCGATCCTCAAGGCGCAACTCACGCGCGACAAGGTCAAGGCGCGCATCTGGCACGCCAATCTGGGCCTGATGCGCTACGTCACCAGCCTCGCCTATCAGCAGATCGCCTCGCTGTGGGGGCTGAACGATTTCACCTTCACCGGTATGCTCGACGCCGATTGCACCCAGGATCAATTGGAATGCCTGATGGAGCGCTGTTACGCCCATTATGATCCGCATGGCGATCCGCCGTTCAAGACGCCGGTTGAACTCGGACGCGCGCTAATTCAGTTGCGGCATGAGATCGTGCCCGAATATCTGAGCGACTGTCTCGATCAGATCCTTGCCTACAAGCCTACCATGGTCGGCTTTACCTGCATGTTCGATCAGACCATCGCCGCCGTGGCGCTCGCCCGGCTGATACGCGAAAAAGCGCCGGACACGCTGATCGTCCTGGGCGGCTATGCGCTCGAAGGGCCACCGTCGCTGGAGGTGCTCAAGGCCTTCCCCTATATCGATGCGATCGCGGTCGGCGATGGCGAACCCGTCATCACCGCGCTGGCGCAGGCGTCGGTCGGCAGGGTCGATCTCGCCACCATTCCGGGCGTGCTTACCCAGGCCAATCATGTCGCGCTGCCACGCGCCAGATATACCGTCGATGACAGCCCCGATCCCGATTATTCGGACTGGTTCCGTGAGCTGAAGGCGCTCAAGCGGACCGAGCGCATCACCATCAACACCAATATATTGCCGGTCGAAAGCTCACGCGGCTGCTGGTGGGGGCAGAAGCAGCATTGCGTGTTCTGCGGGATCGATGAGGCGACGCTTTCCTATCGTGCGAAGAAGCCGGAAACCGTGCTCAGGATGCTGGCCAATATGCGCGATCGTTATGGCGGAAGCATGCCGTTCCGCTTTTCCGATTATATCCTGCCGCAAAATTACGTGACCCAATTGCTGCCCCGGCTGGCGGATATCGAGCCGCGCCACACGCTCCATTGTGAGATCAAGGCCAATCAGACCGAGGAGCGTATCGCGGCCTTCGCCGCGGCCGGGTTCACCGAATTGCAGCCCGGTGTGGAATCGTTCGACAGCAATGTCCTCAAGCTGATGAAAAAGGGCGTCAGCGGCATCCAGAATGTCAGCATCATCAAGAGCGGCTACGTTCACGGCATCCAGATCAACTACAATATCCTGTTCGGTATTCCGGGCGAGAAGGCCGAATGGTATCGCCGCATGATCGCGCGCATTCCGCGCCTCTATCATTTCATCCCCCCCGTGACGCGCACCGAGACGATCGTCACCCGCTTCGCCCCGCTGGAGGCCGATCCGGCGCGCTTCGGCCATAATGCGCCGCCGCGGCATCACCGTTGCTACGACAGCCTGTTTTCCGCCGGATTCCTCGCCAAATCCGGATTCTCGCTCGATCGATACGGTTATTATTTTCATCGCTATTTCGATTTCGAGGACGATCTCGCTTCGACCTATTGGGCGCTCACGCTCGAAGTCGATCACTGGAAGAAGCAGCATCGCGAGCGCGGCGTGTTCCTGTCGTGGGAAGCGGCGGACGACGATACATTGCTGATACGCGACACGCGCTATGGCGAATGCCGTGAAACGCTGCTCGAACCCGAACAGGCGCGCATCTACCGGGCTGCCGATCGTAACCCGCGCACGATCTCGGCCGTGGCGCGCGAGCTGGATCTGCCGGTCGGCGCTGTCGAGACCGGCGTGGAGCAACTGGAGGAGGCGCGCCTGATGTGGCGCGAGGACGACAGCATCCTTGGCCTCGCGACGCCGGCTGCGGTCGCCAACCTCCATATGGCCCGCGAGTGGCCGCGCTCCTGGACATCGCTCTACGGCTGACGCCCGGAACGTGCGCCGCGCGTTGGACGAAGATGGATAGACTTCCTCGTAAAGCCGCCCTGATCGTCAACACCAAATCCCGCACCGGCCAGAAGGCCTTTCGGCAGGCCTGCCGGCTGCTCAGGCAGGCGGGAATCGAGTTGGTGATATCCAAAGCGGTCAAGGACCCGTCCAAATTGCCCGACGAGGTCCGCAGGGCGGTT
>DATMIP010000014.1:0-6773 GCA_035554515.1 Sphingomonas sp.
CCCGGCGGCGTATCGCTGATCGTCGAAACGCTCACCGACAACCGTAATCGGACGGCGACCAATGTCCGCCTTGGCTTCTCGAAGAACGGGGGCAACCTCGGAGCACCGAATTCGGTCAGCCACGCATTCGACCGGCTTGGCCTGATCAGCTATCCGGCAAGCGCCGGCAGCGATGAGAAAGTGTTCGAGGCCGCGCTCGAAGCCGGCGCCGAGGATGTCGAAAGCAGCGAGGAGGGCCATTCGATCTGGACGGCGCTCGACAGCCTGCACGGGGTCGCCAAGGCGCTTGAGCCCGTGCTCGGCGAGGCGGAGGGCGTCAAGCTCGCGTGGAGGCCGCAAACCCATGTTGCCGTCGACGAAGCGCAGGCCGGAACCCTGCTCAAACTGATCGACGCGCTCGACGACGATGACGACGTCCAGACCGTCTGGGGCAATTACGAAATCTCCGACGAGATCATGGAGAAATTGGGCTGATCCTGATCGGCCTCGACCCCGGGCTCGGCACGACCGGCTGGGGCGTGATTGCGGTCGAAGGCAACCGGCTGAGCCACGTCGCCAATGGCCAGATAAAGACG
This sequence comes from Sphingomonas sp., assembly GCA_035554515.1. Classification (GTDB taxonomy): domain Bacteria; phylum Pseudomonadota; class Alphaproteobacteria; order Sphingomonadales; family Sphingomonadaceae; genus Sphingomonas_I. The sequence goes on from DATMIP010000014.1 coordinate 576, forward strand.
AACAGCGGCGATCCGCTTCCGGCCCGGTTGGCGGCGCTGCATGATGCCCTCGAAACCTTGTTTGCTGCGCATCGGCCGCAGGCGGCAGCGGTCGAGGAAGTGTTCGTCAATGCCAATCCGCAGTCGACACTCAAGCTCGGCCAGGCGCGCGGCGTCGCGTTGCTCGCTGCCGCCCGGCACGGCCTCGCCGTCGGCGAATATGCGGCGCGGGCGGTAAAAAAAGCGGTGGTCGGCACGGGCGCCGCCGAAAAGGCTCAGGTCCACGCGATGGTCGCCCGCCTGCTCCCTGGCACCAGGATCGCTGGTCCCGACGCCGCCGATGCGCTGGCGGTGGCGATCACGCACGCCCACCATCTGGCGACCGCGCGGCGGCTCGGCTAGGTTGCCCCGATGATCGCGCGCCTTTCCGGAATATTGGCCGAAACCGCCGCGGATCATGCCGTGATCGACGTCAACGGGGTCGGTTATCTCGCTTTTGCCTCGACGCGCACCCTCTCCGCGATCGGAGCGGTCGGCGGAAGCGTATTACTGCTGACCGAAATGCAGGTGCGCGAGGATGCGATCACCCTGTTCGGGTTCGGATCGGCGGCCGAACGCGACTGGTTCCGGCTGCTGACCGGCGTCCAGGGAGTCGGCGGCCGCGTGGCGCTGGCGATCCTGTCGGTGCTCGAGCCCCAGGAACTTTCGCGGGCCATCATGAGCGGCGACAAGGCCATGATTTCGCGTGCGAATGGGGTCGGCCCGAAACTCGCCCAACGTATCGCGATGGAATTGCGCGACAAGGTAGCCGGCGTGCCGGTCGGTCCGGCAAGCACGTGGGCCATGCCGGCCGGATCGGCTACTGCCGACGCCATCTCGGCGCTTGCCAATCTGGGATTTCGGCCAGCGGAGGCCTCGGCGGCGGTATCGGCCGCAAACGACGAACTGGGGCCCGACGCCAGCCTCGATGCGCTGGTCAAGCTTGCGCTGCGGAAAGCGGCACGCTGATCAGATCGGCGTCAGCAAGGGCCTTCCCGCGAAGAAGGCCGCGAGATTGTCGAGCGCCAATTGACCCATCGCCGCGCGGGTTTCGCGGGTGGCGCTTCCCTGGTGGGGGAGAAGCACGACATTCTCCAGGCCAAGCAATGCCTCGGGCACGTGGGGCTCATCGGCGAAAACGTCGAGTCCCGCCGCGCCCAGCCGCCCGTCAACAAGCGCCGCGACCATCGCTGCCTCGTCGATCACCGAACCTCGCGCGATATTGATGAGCGTGCCTTTGGGGCCCAACGCCTCGATCACCGCTCTGTCCACCAGGCCCGCAGTCCCGGCGCCACCCGCGACGGACACGATCAGAACGTCGGCCCACGCGGCCAGCGCCAGCGGAGTGTTCGCATAATGGTAGGATGCTCCCTCAGCGCGCGGCTGCCTCGAATAATAGCCGACCTCCACGGCAAAAGCCGCGGCACGCGCCGCGATCGCCTGCCCGATCCGTCCAAGGCCCAGCACCCCGATCTTGCGGCCGCCGGCACGCCGGGCCAGTGGCGGCGGACCTTCGCGTACCCAACGGCCCTCGCGGACATAATGATCACAGGCCGGAAGCCGGCGCGCCACCGCGATCATCAGGCCAATGGCGAGATCGGCGACGTCGTCCGTCAGCACGTCGGGCGTATTGGTGACGCTGATCCCTTTTGACCGGGCATGGCCAAGATCGACACTATCATAACCGACCACCGACAGTGCGATCATCCGGAGGTCGGGCGCCGCGTCCATGGTGGCCGCATCAACCCCGCTGCCGCCCGCGATGGCGGCGGCGATGCCGGGTCCGGGCGTGTGGCGCAGATCATAATGATCGGCGAGCGAATCGAGCCCGAACAGGGCGGGCTGTTGAACGAGCATCAGCAGAGGCGGCTTGGAAGTCATTCGGTATCCTCTATCGGGGCGACGGGCCATCGACGCTCTATCATGCGCGCGCTATGCGGAAAGCCATGAGCGAAGCCGAACGCTTGCTGAGCGCCACGCGCACGCCGGACGATGTCGACACGGCGCTGCGCCCGCGCACGCTCGATGAATTTGTCGGGCAGAAGGCAGCGCGGGAGAATCTGCGCATCTTCATCCACGCCGCAAAGGCACGGGGCGAGGCGCTGGATCATGTACTGCTCTTTGGGCCGCCTGGCCTTGGCAAGACCACGCTCGCCCAGATCATTGCGCGCGAACTCGGCGTCGGTTTTCGCGCCACGTCAGGGCCGGTGATCGCGAAGTCAGGCGATCTCGCCGCCCTGCTCACCAATCTGGAGGAAGGCGACGTCCTCTTTATCGACGAAATTCATCGCATGGCGCCGGCAGTCGAGGAAATCCTCTATCCGGCGATGGAGGACCGCGCGCTCGACATCATGATCGGCGAGGGACCTTCGGCACGCAGCGTCCGGATCGATCTGCCGCGCTTCACGCTCATCGGTGCGACCACGCGGCAAGGCCTGCTGACGACGCCGCTGCGCGATCGCTTCGGTATTCCGATCCGGCTCAATTTCTATACGGTCGAAGAGCTCGAACTGGTCGTGCGCCGGGCGGCGCGGCTGCTCGGCTTCGCGATTGCGGATGACGGCGCGGCCGAGGTCGCGCGTCGCTCGCGCGGCACGCCACGCATCGCCGGGCGGTTGCTGCGCCGGGTCCGGGATTTCGCGCATGCTGCCGGCCATGATCTGGTCGAGGCCCGTGACGCCGATGCCGCGCTCAATCGGCTCGAGGTCGACGCGTTGGGACTCGACGCCATGGACCGGCGCTACCTCATGATGATCGCGGATGTCTATCGTGGCGGCCCGGTCGGCGTCGAAACGCTCGCAGCGGGATTGTCGGAGCCGCGCGACACGGTTGAGGAAGTGATCGAGCCTTATCTGATCCAGCTCGGTCTTGTGGCCCGGACTGCCCGGGGCCGCTGCCTCAATGGACGCGCCTGGACGCATCTGGGCCTGCCTCCTCCCCGGAACGATATCCAGTCGGGCCTGTTCGACGGCAAATGAGCGAAGGACCACCTGGCGGGATCCGCGTGCGACGCAGGCTAGCATCGTGACCGATCGCCCCGATAGCTCGATCGATCTGGATCGCGCTGCCCGTCTCGTTCGCGATGGACGGTTCGGCGAGGCCCAACAGGCATATTCCGCCGGATTGGCGGAAAATCCGGACCAGCCGGAGGCGTGGTTCAATCTCGCCTGGTTGCAACGCGCGTCGCGCGCTTTCGACGGCGCACTGATATCCTATTCCCAGGCGATCGCCCATGGCGTGGCGCGCCCGGAGGAGGCGTTTCTCAATCGAGCGACAATCCTGTCGGAACATTTCCACCAGACGGAGGCGGCCGTTGAGGAATTGCGTGCGGCGCTTTCGCTCAACCCAGGCTTCGTCCAGGGCTGGCTGAATCTGGGCAGCCTCTATGAGGATCTGGGGAAATCCGGGGAGGCCGGGGACGCATATCGGCGGGTCGTTGCGCTGGAGCCCGGGAACGGACGCGCGCACGGACGGCTCGGCGTGATTGAAGCTGTTACCGACGATCCGGGGCGCGCCATTGCGCGCCTGAAAGAGGTTCTTCAATCCGCGTCTAACCCGGAAGACCGCGCCGAAATGCTGTTCGCGCTGGGTACGGCGCTCGACGCTCAGCGATCGTTCGACGACGCGTTTCAGGCGTTCGAAGCGGCCAATTGGCTCGCGCGGTCGGTTGCCAGCGTGCGGTACGACCCCGCCGCGCAAGAGCGGCTCGTCGACCGTCTGATCGGCATGTTTCCGCACGCCCTCGCTCCCGCTTCTTGCGAAGAGATTCAAGCGCCGCTTTTTATCTGCGGAATGTTCCGATCGGGCTCAACCCTCGCCGAGCAAATTCTCGGCCGCCATAGAAAGATTATCGCGGCTGGCGAACTGGACTTCATTCCCGCTTTGGTCATGTCCAAGCTGCAACCCTATCCCGAAGCGCTGGGTAGCTGCACTCCCGCGGGGCTTGAGCTACTGCGCGATGAATATCGCAGCTCCTTGGCAGCGCTTGACCTTGGTGCGGGATTGGTGACGGACAAGCGATGCGATAATTTTATCCATATCGCACTGCTCAAAGGTCTGTTTCCGACAGCGAGGATCGTCAATACGGTCAGGCGGCCGCTCGACAATCTGTTGTCGATCTATTTCCTGCGCTTTGGCGAGGGTGTCCCCTACGGCCATGATCTGCGTGAAGCGACACATTATTATATTCAGTACCGGCGATTGATGGACCATTGGCGGCGCGTGTTCGGCGAACAAATTCACGATTTCGATTATGATAAAGCTGTCGTTGAGCCGCACGCCAACATTGCCGAACTGCTGAGCTTCATCGATGTCGAATGGGACGAGGCATGCCTCGCGACGGCGACGGGCGGCGCGGTACGGACGGCGAGTGCCTGGCAGGTTCGCCAACCCTTGTTCACGCGATCGTCAGGCCGCTGGCGCAATTATGAACAACACCTGCGCGAGGTGCGTATGATGCTGGCGGCCGCCGGCATCGCAGATGGAGCCTGATAATGGGTAAAGCGATCCTTGGCGTCCTGCTTGCTGCCGCGACAGCGATTATATCCGCCGCCGCCTCGTCCGCGGTGAGCGGTTCTCCGGCAGCCTACGATCTCGCCGCGCAGCGCGCGAAGATCGCGCGCGTCGCGATGCATCCCGACACGCGCTTCCTCGACGCTGAGGAACGGGATGTGGTGAACTATCTCATCCAGGCGTCTGATCTCCTCAATCCGATCTTCCTTCGGCAGGTCAGCGCAGACAATCCACAGGTACGCGATGCGATCGCCCGTTCGCGGCGCGCCGATCAATCGCTGCTGCTCGACTGGTTCGATTTTAATTCCGGTCCGTGGGACACACTGGCGGACAACAAGCCATTCTGGGGCATGAAGCCGCTACCGCCGGGAGGCGGTGTCTATCCGGTCGACCTCACTCGCGAGGCGCTCGACGCCTATCTGGAGGCACATCCCGCACAGCGGGAGGAGCTTACCAGCCCCTATACCGTCGTCCATCGCGAGGGCGATCGGCTCGTCGGGATTCCCTACAGCGTCGAATATCGCCAGTGGCTCGCGCCTGCCGCCGCTTTGCTCGATCGGGCGGCGGCGCGGACCAGCAATGCCAGCCTCAAGAATTTCCTGACACTTCGGGCGCGCGCGTTCCGGACCAACGATTATTACGAGTCCGAACTTGCATGGATGGACGTTTCGGGCACGCCGATCGAGGTCGTGATCGGGCCCTATGAGGTCTATACGGACAATCTCTACGCCCAGAAGACGGCGTTCGAATCCTATGTAACCGTGGCGGAGCCGGCCCAGTCGGCCGCGCTCGCGCGCTACAAGGCATTGTTGCCCGACATGGAACGCAATCTGCCGGTCGACGCGCGATACAAGAATGCGAACCGGCCGTTCAGCTCACCCATTCTGGTTACCGAGCAGGTCTATTCGGGTGGCGAGGCGAAGAGCGGCATCCAGACGATCGCCTTCAACCTGCCGAACGACGAACGCGTCCGCGCCGCCAAGGGCGCGAAAAAGGTCATTCTCGCCAACGTGCTCGGTGCGAAATATGAACGGATCGTCGCTCCGCTCGCCAGCCTGGTTTTCGTACCCGAGCAGGCGCGCCAGGTGACCAAGCAATATATGACGCAGGAAACCTTGTTCCATGAGCTATCGCATAGCCTGGGGCCGGGCATGCTGACCCTCAACGGGCGGCAGACGACGGTCAATGCCGAGCTTAAGGACCAATATAGCGCGATCGAGGAATCGAAGGCCGACGTCATGGGTGCCTGGGCGGTTCTTTACCTGATGCATCGCGGCGAGCTGCCCCTGGCCGAGCGCGAGCAGCTGCTGGCCAGCTATATGGCCGATGTCTTCCGCCACCTGCGCTTCGGCACCGCCGACGCCCATGGCCGCGGAGCCGCGATGCAATATGGCTTCCTGAAAAATCGCGGAGGAATAGCCTGGGATCCCCGGGCCAGGCGCTTCCGGCTGGATTATATCAAATTGGAGAGCGGCCTTTCGGCGCTCGTTGCCGAACTGGTACGGATCGAAGGCGATGGCGATCATGACGGCGCCAGGACCTTCCTCGATCGCTACGGCCGGCTCGATCCCGAAGTGCAGGCGCTGGTCGCCTCGATGACTCACATCCCGGTCGATATCCAGCCTTCCTATCCCGGACGCGTCTAACAGCATCAGGAGAGGGCGCAGG
>DATMIP010000015.1:0-3353 GCA_035554515.1 Sphingomonas sp.
CCCCGGGCTGCGCAAGGCCCAGGCGAACTACTATCAGCGCCGCTGGGGCGTCGACGTCGACCCCGAAAGCGAAGTGGTGGTCACGCTCGGCTCGAAGGAAGGACTGGCCACCCTCGCGACGGCGATTACCGCCCCCGGCGACACGGTGCTGGCGCCCAACCCGAGCTATCCGATCCATACGTTCGGCTTCATCATCGCCGGCGCCGCGATCCGGTCGATCCCGGCGGCGCCAGGGCCCGATTTCTTCGAAAGGCTGAAATACGCCATGGCCTATACGGTGCCGAAGCCGTCGGTGCTGGTGATCGGCTACCCGTCGAACCCGACCGCCTATGTCGCCGATCTCGCTTTCTACGAGCAGGTCGTTGCCTTCGCGAAGGAACATAAGCTGTGGGTCCTGAGCGACCTTGCTTATGCCGAAATCTATTTCGGCGACACGCCGACCCCGTCGATCCTGCAGGTGCCGGGCGCGATGGACGTCGCGATCGAATTCACGTCGATGTCGAAGACCTATTCGATGGCGGGCTGGCGGATCGGGTTCGCGGTCGGCAACCGCCAGCTCATCTCGGCGCTGACGCGGGTCAAATCCTACCTGGATTACGGCGCCTTCACCCCGATTCAGGCGGCCGCGGTCGCGGCATTGAACGGGCCGCAGGATATCGTCGACGCCAATCGCAAGCTCTACAAGGCGCGCCGCGACGTGCTGGTCGAAAGCTTCGGCCGCGCCGGTTGGGACATTCCCTCGCCCGAAGCCTCGATGTTCGCCTGGGCGCCGATCCCGCCCGCGCTCAAGCATCTCGGCGCGCTCGAATTCTCCAAGCAATTGCTGACCCATGCCCAGGTCGCGGTCGCGCCCGGCGTCGGCTTCGGCGAGGAAGGCGAGGGCTTTGTTCGCATCGCGCTTGTCGAAAACGAACATCGCATCCGGCAGGCGGCGCGCAACGTGAAGCGCTATCTGGCGAGCATGGGCGTCAACGCGGCCGCGCAGGCGAGCTGAAACGCTCGATGCTCGACGACATCTTCCAGGTTTCGAGCCTCCCGGGGCTGGCGCACACCATCCAATTGTCGCTGGCCCCGGCGTTCCTGCTCAACGGCATCGGCATCATCCTCGGCATGCTGACCGGGCGGCTGACGCGCATCGTCGATCGGGCGCGCCTGATCGAAGGCGAATTTACCGCACGCGACGATCCACGCCACGCCCATCAGGTCAACGAATTGCGGCTCCTCGACCGGCGGATGCGGATCGTCAACAACGCGATCTTTGTCGCGACGGCGAGCGCGGTGGTGCTGTGCACGGTCGTGGCAGTGATGTTCGTTGCGCGGCTGGCGGGCTTCGGCTTCGCCCGCACGCTCGCGGTGATGTTCGCTTTCTCGCTGCTGCTGCTGATCGCCAGCCTGGTCTTGTTCCTGGTCGAGGTGCGCGTCGCGGTGCGCGCGATCCAGATTCGTGACGAATTGCTGGAGCGGTCCTAGACCCATCCCACCCGCTCATCCTGAGGAGGCTTCGACAGGCTCGACCTCTCCTCAGAATGGAAGAAGGGCCGCCGGGTTTCCCTGGCGATCGTTCCGACATGGGTCGGCGGCCGCACGTTCGACGTACTGCCAAAATTGCTTCCGCTTTCGCACCTAAGTTGGGGGCTATGTATTGAAAGGTCTTGAGGGCGGCTCTGCAAGAGTGATGCGATTGCCGTCAGGATCCGCGATCTGGGCGATCCTTCCGTAGTCACCTTCCGATTCATCGGTGAGCGTCACGCCGATTTCCTCGAGGGATCCGCGGGCTTTATCCATCTTCGGCACGACAATGGTCAGTCTGCCGGATCCCGCATTTTTCGCGTCATGGAAGATTTGAATGTTCGCGCCCGCGACGTCGCGCCATTGAATCAACCCATCCATGGGCCGATCGTCCGGCTCACGGTCGAAAAGTTGGGTATAGAAACTCTCCGCTCTATCCAGGCTTGCTGCGGCGAGGGCAGCATATATTCCTCGGATTTCCATTCGCCGGTCTCCTCTCCAGATCGACACCGGTGCAAATGAGGAAAGCCGCGATTCCGTTCCAAATGTGCGGGAGAGGCCGTGTCTTGAAGGAGGAGCGCTGGCATGAGTACCGACCAGGACACCGTACGGTCCTATGATAGGATCGCGGCGGAATATGCTGCCGAGGCCGCGGCGATGCCCGAATGGGTCGCGAAAGAGATCGACGCCTTCGCGACTGGACTGGGTAGCTCGTCCCGAGTGCTGGAGATCGGCAGCGGTGGCGGGCGAGATGCGGTTGAGCTTGAGAAGTGCGGGATCAGCGTCCGCCGCACCGACGTTTCGGTGGGCTTTGTCGAACTGCTTCGCGAGCGTGGCTTCGAGGCCGACCTGTTGGATCCGCTGACCGACGACCTGGCCGATCCGCTCCGTCCGGGAACATTGTACGATGGGATATGGGCCTGTGCCTGCCTGATTCATGTCGCGCGCCAGGATTTCGGCATCGTAGTTGGACGGCTCGCGCAGGCGACCCGGACAGGTGGCCGACTGCACGTATCGGTCAGAGACGGCGATGGCGAGGATGTGTCCATGGAGGGCGGCGCCACAGCGCCCCGGCGCTACGCCTAGACATATTGGCGCGAGCCAGCGCTACGGTCCGCACTCGCAAACGCCGGCTGGACCGTGAGCGAGGTATGTCGGTATATCGGACGGCCCGATGACGTGTGGCTGAGCGCTCAGGCAATTCGAGCATGACTATTCTGTATCTCGCATCATTCCGGGATGAGTTGTTGGAGCGGCGCTAGCCTCGGCCATTGGCAGTGAGTGGGCACACCGAACGCTGCGCTCCCGCTGAATTGCATCATGCGCCAGCGACTTGAGTCCCTTTTCAAACCCGCTGATAATCGGGCGGGACTCCGCTCTCGCGCCAGAATTGGGTTAGCCCCAACTCTCTGACCAGAGCCGGAAATCGCCGGTCGCGCCGCATTGCTTCCACAGGCGGCAGGAATAGGTTCACGGTTCTCCGTTCGCTCAAGCTGGTGGCGACGCGCTGACCGTCGAACCGCAGATTGGGAACCACGTAGCCTCGATTGAAGAAATAGGCAGCGGCGATTTCGAACGCTTGATCGAGTCGCCCGATCGCGGAGGCGAAGTTCATCGCGTTCACCGTCTGGCCCGTGCCGTGCCGCGCTGCTTCCAGATTCATTCGCATCGCGCGTTCGATGTCTTCAGGGGCATGTGAGTCCAACGCACGCGCCGAGGCCATCGGCAATTCGAAGCTTGCCGGCATGATGTCGGGCGGGCGGCCCTTGACGTTTTCGCCCATGGCAAGCGCCTCGTGCGCGCGACCGCTGAACATCAGCATATAAAAGCGCGTGAACCAGATC
>DATMIP010000016.1:0-16174 GCA_035554515.1 Sphingomonas sp.
ACCGAATAGGTATTGCGCGGTGCGGAACCTGCGGCCCCGCCGCTATTCCCATTGTCCGAATAAGAATAACGGCCGCTTGCATCGATTTGCGGAAGCAGGTCGGCGCGTTGGATTCGATATTGAGCGCGGGCGGCGGCAATATTGGCGGCGGCGATGCGAAGGTCGCGGTTGTTCGCCAGTGCCTGATCGATCAGCGACTGCAGGCGCCGGTCGCGGAACACCTGCGCATAGGCAACCGACGGCAGCGCGGCCTCGGTCTGCCTGAGATAAGCGTCACCGGCCGGCCAGGATGGCGGCACCGGCATCTCCGGACGCGCATATTGGGGGGCGAGCGAGCAGCCCGAAAGAGCGCACGCCGAAGCAAGGGCAAGAAGGACCCGGCGCATCAGGCTGGCTCCGTATCGGGGGATGACGGCGCGCCTTGCCCTTTTTGGTGGTCGTCCGGGTGGTGACGATGGAGTCGCCTGGATGCCTCGCGCACGCCGCGTCTGACCAGCACGAAGAAGAGCGGAATATAGAAGATTGCGAGCAGGGTCGCGGTCAGCATTCCGCCGATCACGGCGGTGCCGATGGCGATGCGGCTATTGGCACCGGCGCCGGTGGAGATAGCGAGCGGCGTGACCCCGAAGATGAAGGCAAAGCTGGTCATCAGGATCGGGCGAAGCCGGATCTTTGCCGCCTCCAGCGCGGCATCGATGGCGCGCGCGCCACGACGTTCGGCCTGTTCGGCGAATTCGATCATGAGGATGGCATTTTTCGCGGCCAGCCCCATCGTCGTGAGCAGGCCGATCTGCAGATAGACGTCGTTTATCAGCCCGCGCAGCGTAACCGCCAGGATCGCGCCGACAAGGCCCAGCGGAATGACCAGCAACACGGCAAGGGGGATCGACCAGCTTTCATACAATGCCGCGAGGCACAGGAAAACGACCAGGAGCGACAGCCCGTAGAGGATCGGAGCCTGCCCTGAGGAGAGGCGCTCCTGATAGGAAAGGCCGGCCCAGGCGACCGACGTACCTGGTATATCGCGTGCCAGTTCTTCCATCCGGGCGATCGCTTCGCCGGAACTGTGTCCGGGAGCGGCCGATCCCTGGAATTCGTAGGATTGGATCCCGTTGAAGCGGGATAAGGATGTCGGCGCGCGTGACCAACTCGATCGAGCGAAGGAGGAAAAAGGCGCCATCTCCCCGCCATCGCCGCGAACATACCATTGGCCGAGGTCGGAGGGTTGGGACCGGTAAGGCGCATCGCCCTGCACATAGACGCGCTTGACGCGACCCCGGTCGACGAAATCATTGACGTAACGGCCACCCCAGGCGGTTGACAGCGTCGCGTTGACGTCGGCCTGGGTCAGCCCGAGCACCGCCAGCTTCTGCTGATCGAGATCGACCCGCAGGGTGGCGACGTCGGGAAGTTCGGTGAGACGCACGCCCACCAGCATGGGATCGTTCATCGCAGCTGCCAACAGCTTGTCCCGTACCTCCTCGAACTGCGCGAGCGGCATTCCGCCCCTATTCTGCAGCTCCATCGTGAAGCCATTGGATTGGCCAAGGCCACGGATTCCGGGCGGAACGAGCGCATAGACACGCGCGTCGCGCAGATGCGAGAAAGCGCCCGAAGCGCGGCCGGTAATCGCTTCGGCGGTGTTTTCCTTGCCCTTGCGCGCATCCCAGTTGCTCAGCGCGAGAAATGCGAGGCCGGTGTTCTGGCCCCCGGGAGCACCGCCGCCCCCGACCCCGCTCACCGAGAACATGGTCTGGACATTGCGGTGCTCGGTGCGCAGGAAATATTGCTCCATCTGCTTCTGCACTTCGAGCGAGCGATTTTGCGTGGCGCCGGGGGGGAGCTGGAACTGGACCAGCGCGATACCTTGATCCTCAGTCGGCAGGAAGCCGGTCGGAAGGCGGACGAACATCAGCGCCAGCAGAACGACGACGGCGCCGTAGATGATCAGGAAAAGCCATTTGCGGTCGACTGTCGTACGCACGGCATTCTGGTAGCGCTCGCTCATCGCGACGAAGCCATGGTTGAAGCGATCGCGCGCGCGCGAAACGCCGTGGGCCAGCCACGGCGCACGGCGCGCGAGCCAGCTGGCCGATGTTCCACCGCCAACCTCGTCGCGCTTCCGCTTGAGCAGGGTCGCGGTGAGTGCGGGCGTGAGAATGAGCGCGACGAGCACCGACAATATCATCGCGGAAACGATCGTGAGCGAGAACTGGCGATATATAACGCCGGTCGAGCCACCGAAAAATGCCATCGGCAGAAATACCGCCGAGAGGACAAGCGCGATCGCGACCAGCGCCACGGTGATTTCACCCATCGACCGGATCGTCGCCTCTCGCGGGCTGAGGTCAGGATCCTCCTCCATCAGCCGTTCGACATTCTCGACGACGACGATGGCGTCGTCGACCAGCAGGCCTATCGCCAGCACCAGCCCGAACAGCGTCAGGGTGTTGATCGAAAAGCCGGCCAGGTAGAATATGGCGAATGTGCCGAGCAGCACGACCGGAACCGCGATTGTGGGGATCAGAGTCGCGCGCCAGCTCTGCAGGAAGACAAACATCACGACCACCACCAGGATGATCGCCTCGATCAGCGTCTTGATGACATCCTTGATCGACAGCCGGATGAAGGCCGTCGAATCATTGGCGTAGCTGACCTTGAAGCCGGCCGGCATATTCCCGCTTATGCGGGCAATCTCCTGCTTGACGAGTTTGGCGGTGCTCAGCGCGTCCGCGCCGGGGGCGAGCAGCACCGCGATGCCCGCGCCCGGATGCGCATTGACCCGGCTTAGGATCGAATAGTTTTCGGCGCCCAGTTCGATCCGCGCGACATCGCGCAGGCGGACGGTGGCGCCGTTGCTACGCGCCTTGAGGAGGATGTCGGCGAACTGGGCCGGCGTCTGCAGGCGGGACTGGGACGTGACGGTGGCGTTCAGATATTGCGTGGGCGGCATCGGCTGTCCGCCCAGCTCGCCGGCTGCAACTTCGGTATTCTGGTTCTGGATAGCGGTGATCACATCGGAGGGCATGAGCTGGAAGCTCGCCAGCCGCGACGGATCGAGCCAGATGCGCATCGCATATTGCGATCCGAATACGTTGGTATCGCCAACGCCGGGAACGCGTCCGAGCGGATCCTGCAGGTTCGAGACGAGATAATCGGAAACGTCCCGGTTGGTGCGCGTATCGGTTTCATCGTAAATCGCGGCGATCAGCAGGAAGTCGGGGTTGGATTTGCGGACGACCAGGCCCTGCTGCTGCACCTGCTGGGGAAGGCGGGAGATACTCTGCTGCACCTGGTTCTGCACCTGAACCTGCGCGATGTCGGGATCGGTGCCCTTTTCAAAGGTCACGTTGATCGTCACCTGCCCACGCGAGCTCGACGCCGAGCTGAAGTAGAGCAGCCCATCGATGCCGGTGAGCTGCTGCTCGATCACCTGGGTGACCGAGCTCTGCAGCGTCTCGGCCGACGCGCCCGGATAAGTCGCGCGAATGCTTACCTGCGGCGGCGCGACATCCGGATATTGGGCGATCGGCAAACCCAGGATCGCGCCGATGCCGCAGAGCATGATGATGATCGCGATGACCCACGCAAAGATGGGCCGGGCGATAAAGATGCGGGACAGCATCAGGCGTCAGCTGGATTTTGACGCGCGGCCGCCAGCGGGCCGGGCGTCGAGCCGCTGCGGCGTATTGGCCGGTACGGGTTTGATCGGCTGGTCGGGTCGAAGCTGGCCGGTACCCTGGACGATGACGCGATCACCGGCCACCAGGCCTTCGGTCACCACCCAATATTGGTCCTGCGTTCGATCAGCGCGCACCTTGCGCGCCACCGCCTTGTCGCCGGGACCGACAATGTACAGCGTGGCGTCACCCTTGGGATCGCGGACGAGCGCGGGTTGTGGGACGAGGAAGGCGCGCGTATCGACGGCCTGGGCAAAACGGGCGCGGACGAACATGCCCGGCAGCAATACGCCTTGGGCGTTGGGGAAGCGGGCGCGAAGCGTCACCGTTCCGGTTTGCGGATCAACCAGCGATTCGGAAAATTCCACGACTCCCGTGTAGGCGTAAGGGCTGCCGTCTTCGAGGGTGATGCGGACGACGGCGCGCGTCGGATCGATGCCATTACGCGACAAGGCATGGCGCAACGCCAGCAGGTCCGCGCTCGACTGCTGGATATCGACGAAAATCGGGTCGAGCCGCTGGATCTGCGCAAGCGGATCGGCCTGGCTCGCGGTCACCAATGCTCCCACCGTGAACAAGGAGCGCCCGATGCGGCCGCTGATCGGGGCGGGAACGGTGGTGAAGCGCAGGTTGATGCGCGCCGTCTCCAATGCCGCCCGGCTCTGCGCCACCGCGGCGGCGCCCTGCCGCGCCTGCGCGAGCGCATTGGTGTAATCCTGCTGGCTGACCGCCTGAATATCCGCGAGGGGGCGGTATCGTTCTGCCTGGATGCGCGTGGCGTCGGCATTGGCGCGCGCGCTTTGAAGGTTCGCCTCGGCCTGGTTCACCGCGGCACGATAAAGGCTGGGGTCGATCTCGTAGAGCGGCTGCCCTTTCCGTACGAGCTGGCCTTCGGTGAAGAAGCGCATGCGGATCACGCCCGACACCTGGGGTCGTACGTCTGAACTCTCATAGGCGGTCGCACGTCCGCTGAGTTCGGTCACCATCGGCGTGGACGTCGGCTGGACGATGACGAACCCGACTTCGCGAGCAGGTCCACCGGGGCCGCGCTGGCTTCCGCCGCCTTCCTGATGAGCGCCTGGCCCTTTGCCGCATGCCGATAAAAGCAGCAATCCGCCCAGTCCGATGACACCCGCCGGTCTCCGACACCTTCGTTTGATCGAATGCAAGCTGATGTCCCGCCCGAGTCCTGACGCCCCGCTGCACAATGCCCGAGACTCACTTCGGTTGCGGGCATTAGGACCCGCCGCCGCCCTGCTCAACCGGAGAGCGACCAAAACAGGATCGAACCGCCCGCAGATGGCCGGCTATATCGCCGCCCGCTATCGGCAGTCACGCGGCCCGTCAGAAAATCGGATCGTCCGCACTGGGCCCGGGAACGGCGGTGTGGATACCGCATTCGACCTTGTCCCAACCGCGCCAGCGGCCGGCGCGCGGATCTTCGCCAGGCATCACGCGGCTGGTGCAGGGCGAGCAGCCGATCGAGAGATATCCTTCGGCCTCGAGTGGATGGCGGGGCAAGTCGCGCTCCTCGAAATAGGCTTCCAGATCGGTTTTGGTCCAGTCGCCGAGCGGGTTGACCTTGAGCCGGCCGTCCTCGATCTCGAACCGCGGCAGATTGGCGCGGGTCTGCGACTGAAAGGCCTTGCGACCCGAAAACCAGCTGTCGAGCCCCTGTTTCGCGCGCGCGAGCGGCTCGACCTTGCGGATCGCGCAGCAGCCGTCGGGATCGTAGGACCAGCGCAGGCCGGTCGCGTCCCGCGCCTCGATCACCGCCGGATCGGGAGTGATGACGCGGCGTTCGTGCATTCCGAGCCGGTCGAGCAAGGCGACGCGATAGGCGTCGGTTTCCGGGAACATCTTGAGCGTGTCGACGAACACGACGGGCGTTTCGGGCGCGACGCGCGCAATCAGATCGAGCAGGACGGCGCTTTCGGTACCGAACGAAGAGACGATCGCGGTTTCCCCGAGGATCTTCTCGGCGAACAGGGCCCGCAGCATCGGCATGGTCTCCACACCGTCGAAGCGCGCGTTGAGCGCGTCGGCATCGGCCTGGGTGAAGGCCGGCCGGACATCGAGCAGATCGAGCTTGCGTGCAGGTTCAGCCATGACGCAATTTCCATACCGGCGGCAGGGTGTCGGCCGCCTTCTGATAGACGAACGGGAAGCGGGCGAGCGCTTCGTCGACCGCCTGCGGATCGAGCGGCTTCTCGCTCGCCAGCGCGTCGAAGCCGCAGCGGCGATAGTCGATCACCTGATCGAGCAGGATATCGCCCTGCGCGCGTAGTTCGCCCTGGTAGCCGGCTTCGCGCAGAATACGCGCGGCCGAATATCCACGGCCGTCGCGGAAGGCCGGAAAAGCGATCTCGACCAAGGCGAGCCGATCGATAAACGGCAACAGCGCGCGCGCATCCTCGCCCGCTTCCAGCCGGACGGCGGTCGCGTTGGTCTGTCCGAGGAAATCGTCGAGCGTGCCGGCCGGCTCCTCGTGCGCCTCGTCGGTGCGGAAGCGGATGAGGGTCACCTGACCGAACTCCGTAGGGTGTGCGTCGCCCCGGCGGAGGCCGGGGTCGTTGGAGGCGAGGAGACCAGCGCACGGCAAGAGCCGCCTGAGATCCCGGCCTCCGCCGGGATGACAATATTGGGTTTACGCATAGATCGCCGCCTTGAACGGTTCGAGGCCAACGCGGCGATAGGTGTCGAGGAAGCGTTCGCCTTCGTCACGCAGCGATCGGTAGGTTTCGAGCGCTTTTTCGACCGCATCGACCACGCCGTCCTCGGAAAAGCCCGGGCCGACGATCTTGGCAAGGCTTGCATCCTCCGCGCCCGACCCGCCGAACGAAAGCTGGTAATTTTCGGTCCCGTGCCGGTCGACCCCCAAAATGCCGATATGCCCGGCATGATGGTGCCCGCAGGCATTGATGCAACCGGAAATCTTGAGCTTGACCTCGCCCAGATCGCGTTGGCTGGCGAGGCTGAAGCGCTCCGATAATTTCTGCGCGAGCGGGATCGAACGCGCATTGGCGAGGCTGCAATAATCGAGCCCGGGGCAGGCGATGATATCGCTCAGCAAATCGAGATTGGGCGTCGCCAGGCCGGCTTCGTCGAGCGCCCGCCAGATTGCGTGGAGATCGGCCTTGCGGACATGCGGCAGAACGATGTTCTGCGCATGGGTGATTCGCAGCTCATCATGGCTATAGCGCTCGGCGAGGTCTGCGATCAGATCCATCTGCGCGGACGTGGCATCGCCCGGAATGCCCCCGATCGGCTTGAGACTGATCGTGACGATCGCGTGATCGACGCGCTTGTGCGCGGCGGTCTGGCGATCGAGCCACAAGGCGAAGTCCGGATCGCCGCGGTCGATTTCCGCAGGTCCATCCTCGAACGTCGGCGGCGCGAAGAAAGCCGCGATCCGTTCCAGTTCGGCGGAGGGAGGGTCAAGCGCGAGCGCACGGATGTGGACGAATTCCTCCTCCACCTGGCGGCGATATTCATCCGCGCCGATCTCGTGGACGAGGATCTTGATCCGCGCCTTGTAGATATTGTCGCGCCGGCCGTACCGATTGTAGACCCGCAGGCAGGCCTCGAGATAGCTCACGAACTCGCGCGTCGACACGAAGTCGCGGATCAGCGGCGCCACCATCGGCGTGCGGCCCTGGCCGCCGCCAACATAAACGGCAAAGCCAAGTTCGCCGGTGTCATCGCGCTTCAGCAGCAACCCGATGTCGTGAAGCCGCATCGCCGCGCGATCTTCCTGGGATGCGATCACCGCGATCTTGAACTTGCGCGGCAAGTAGGTGAATTCGGGGTGGAACGTGCTCCACTGACGAAGCAGTTCGGCATAGGGACGCGGATCGGCGACCTCGTCCGCCGCGGCGCCGGCATATTGATCCGACGAGATGTTGCGGATGCAATTGCCGCTCGTCTGGATGGCATGCATCTCGACCGTAGCGAGCTCGGCGACGATGTCCGGCGCATCCTCCAATTTTATCCAGTTGAACTGGAGGTTCTGGCGCGTGGTGAAATGGCCATAATCGCGATCATATTTGCGCGCGATATGCGCCAGCATCCGCATTTGCCGGCTGTTCAGCGTGCCGTAGGGAACCGCGATGCGCAGCATATATGCGTGGAGCTGGAGATAGAGGCCGTTCATCAGCCGCAGCGGCTTGAACTGATCCTCGCTCAATTCTCCCGACAGCCGGCGTGCCACCTGGTCGCGGAATTCCGCTACCCGCGCATCGACGATCGCCTGATCATAATCATCGTAGCGGTACATCAGATCACATAGCTCCCTGCCGCTTCGTCCGCCGGCTTGATGGCGAGATCGGGACGCACGGTCGGCCCAGTCGCACGGATGCGCTCCTTGATATGGAGCGGCACCGGTCCCGTGGGCCCGGCCGCGGCGTCGATGATGTAGGAACTGTTGACGCGGCGGGCAGCTTCCTCGGTCGTTGCGATGCGCTCGCCCTTGTCGCCGACATCGACTGCGTCGGCGACATGTCGCGACCAGCCGTTGCCGGACCACCAGATCACGTCGCCGGTGACCAGATCGTTTCCTGTGAGCAGTTTCATGCCAGGGCTTCCGCCTGCGCTGCGAGCGTGCCGAGCCGATCCTCGGCATCGGAGAGGAGGACGACCTCTCCCACGACAATGATAGCGGGGCTGATGATCTGCTCGCGCTTGAGGAGTTCGCCCAGATCGGCGAGCACGGTACGCAGCTTACGGCTGCCAGGCAGCGTGCCGCGTTCCAGCACAGCGACCGGCAAATCGGGCGCGAGCCCGTCGGCGATCAATTTATCGGCGATGCAGGCGCCGCTCGCGACGCCCATATAGACGACGAGGGTACGGCCCTTGCCGGCCAGGCCGGACCAATCCTGCTCGCTCAGACCCTTGCACTGACCCGCCACAAAGGTAACCGCGCTGGCCCAGTCACGATGCGTCAAGGGCAGCATCGCCTCGGCCGCACAGCCCAGCGCGGCCGATACGCCAGGGACGACCTCGATCGGAAGACCGGCGGCGCGTACGGCTTCCACTTCCTCGCCGCCGCGTCCGAAAACGAACGGATCGCCGCCCTTCAGCCGCACGACGATCGAGCCCGCTTTGACATGCGCCACGATGAGGGCATTGATCGCCTCCTGCGGCAAGGTGTGACGGCTGCGCTGCTTGGCGACCGAGATGCGCTGGGCATCGGCCGGCGCATGATCCAATATGCGCGGATCGATCAGTCCATCATAGACGACCACATCCGCGGCCTTCAACGCCTCGACCGCGCGCAAGGTCAGCAACCCGGGATCGCCGGGACCGGCGCCCACCAGGATGACTTTGCCGCGCGCGTGAGGATCGAGAAGGCTCGCCATGATCGGCAGATGGCCATTCGCCGGCGGCGGCGCAATCCAGCGATCCTTGGGATGGGGCTAGAGATACTTTCGCGGCGTCAGGATGTTGACGCCCGGTGTTGGACGGCCCAGACTCGTGCCCGAAACGAACGGGAGCTTGCCATGACGGCCGAAGCAACGCGGCTGCGCTACAGCGCCGGTGCGATCATCCTGCATTGGGCGATCGCGGTACTGGTCCTGTTCAACCTGTGCACGGGATTCTTTCATGAACTGGTGCCGAAGGCCGTGTTCGCCTTCCATATCTCCTCCGGCATCACGATCCTGACGCTGACCGTGCTGCGTATCATCTGGCGGCTGACGCATCGCCCGCCGCCCTTCCTGCCGATGGCCGCGTGGGAAAAGGGGCTCGCCAATATTGTCCATTTCCTGCTCTATTGTGCGATGCTGGCCGCGCCGCTGACGGGCTGGGCGATGATCTCGGCGCATGCCGATAAGCCGCCGATGGCGGCCGCCCTGGGCGATGCCGGCCCGCAGCCCGGCCCACCGCCCAAGCGCCGCCAGACGCTTATCTGGGGCGTGATCCCGCTGCCGAAGCTCGCGCCGATCGTGCATATCGCCGACCAGCCCGACGGGGCGGCCAAGCTCAAGGAAGCGCACGAATTGTTCGAAGCGCGCCACATGGCGATAGGTTTCGTCTTTCTTGGGCTGCTGATCCTTCACATCAGCGGGGCGCTCAAGCATCAGTTCGTCGATCGGCGCCGCGAGCTGGCGCGGATGGGCATCGGCAAGAGCGACGTCGCACATTGGGATCCGGCCGCTTAGGCCCTCGTCATGCTCTAGGGGTGAAGTCGATTATTGCTCCAGCAATCCCTGACCGATCGTCGCGCGCGCCTGATCGGCTTCAACCGAGGTGACCGGATAGGCGCAATAATCGGCGGCGTAAAAGGCGCTCGGGCGGTGGTTTCCCGAAATACCGACGCCGCCGAACGGAGCGTTGGAGGGCGCTCCATTGGTCGGGCGGTTCCAGTTGATCACGCCGGCGCGGATATTCGCCCAGAAGCGATCGTATAATTGGGGGGCGCCGCCCACCAGCGAAGCGGACAGCCCGTAGCGCGTGGCATTGGCCTCCGCGATCGCATGATCGAAATCGGGCACGCGGATCACCTGCAGCATCGGGCCGAATACTTCCTCGTCGGGGCGAACGGAGATGTTCGTGACGTCGATCAGCCCGGGGGTAAGGAACGGCTTGTCGGCGTCGGGCTTGGCCATGTGCCGGAGCGCGATCCCGCCCTTCATGATCAAATCGAGGAAGGAATCGAGGACCTGCACCGCGGCCGCATTGTCGATCAACGGGCCCATGAAGGGCACGGGATGATCGTGTGGCGCCCCTATGATGATGCGGTCAAGAATCTTGCCGACCTGTTCGAGCAGCGGTCCTTCCTTCCCGTCCTGCACGATCAGGCGACGCGCGCAGGTGCAGCGCTGGCCCGCCGACAGGAAGCCGGATTGGACGACGATGGTCGCTGCGGCGTGAATGTCGGGCGTATCCCATATAACCAGCGGATTGTTCCCGCCGAGCTCCAGCGCAAGGATTCGCTGCGGCGTGTCCGCGAACTGACGGCTGAGCGCCGCGCCCGCACCAGCCGAGCCGGTGAACAGCAGCCCATCGATATCCGGGTGGGCGGCAAGCGCCTTGCCCTCTTCGCGCCCGCCCTGGAGCAGGCGGATCGCCCCGTCGGGCACGCCCGCTTCGCGAAAGCATTCCACCAGGAACGCGCCGGTGGCCGGTGTCTTTTCCGATGGCTTGAAGATCACTCCGTTGCCCGCGAGCAACGCGGGCACGATGTGGCCGTTGGGCAGGTGGGCCGGGAAATTATAGGGACCGAGCACGGCGAGGACCCCGTGCGGCTTGTGACGGATCGCGGTGCGGGCTCCGAGGGCGCCTTCCATCCGGCGCCGGGGAGTGCGTTCGGCATAGGCCGAGATTGAAATGTCGACCTTGCCGACGACCGCCTCGATCTCGCCTTTTGCTTCCCACAAGGGTTTGCCGGTTTCACGTGCGATCAGGTCTGCAAACCGATCGGCCTTTCCGCGGACGTTATTGGCGAAGCGCCGAAGCGTCTCGGCCCGAAATTCGAATGGCTTGGCAGCCCATTCGATCCAGCCCGAACGGGCGGCTTCAACCTCGGCTTCGACGTCACCCGTCTCGCCGCGCCAAAGCTCGGCACCGGTCGCAGGCTCGAACGAGATCATTTCGGCCATGCGTGCGCCTCACCCATGCGGCGGATCGCCGCGATCTTGGCAAATAAAGGAGACCAATCGTCGCCCGTGTCGATCGCGGACCAGATGGCCTCGACCTCGTCGATATGCATGGAGCAGGGCTCGGGGTCTGACCAGTAAGGATGATCGGTCATGCGGCTGCTTTCGTAGCGCGCCAAAATCGGTTCGACTGCTGCAAAATGTTCGGCATAGCTGCGATCGTAGGGGCCGGTACGCCGCCGCCCGCCCGACCAATCGAAGAAGAAGCGGTCGATCCCGACGGTGCGCGTGGCGAGACCCTGCTCGATTGCCTGGACAAGCGCCAGATCCTCCTCCGCATTGCGGGGCCGGACGCCGATCCGCCCGAGCATTGCGGCGGCGTAAGCCTCTTCATAGACGGCTGGGAACATATCAAGAACAGGCGCAAGCGCTTCGATCGGCGCCAGTTTGGCAAGCGCGATTGCCAGCTGAACGACGTCCCAATGGATTGCCTGTGGCTGGCGCCCGAACGCGTAGAGCCCGTGATGGTCGAAATATGCGGCGGTGAAATCCGGATCCCAGAAGGGCGTGAACCGCCAGGGGCCATAATCGAAGCTCTCGCCGGTGACGTTGATATTGTCGCTGTTCAGCACGCCATGCACGAAGCCCGCCGCCATGTAGGAGGCGGCAAGCCCGGCCGTACGCCGGACCACTGCATCGAGCAGGCGCAGCGCCGGGTCGTCGCCTGGCTGCTCGCCATAAAGCTCGTCGAGCACATAGGTGACCAGGCGCGCCATCTCCTCGGTCCGGTCGAGCACATTGAGGCGCTGGAAACTGCCGATGCGGATATGGCCGTGGCTGAGCCGCACGAGCACTGACGACCGGGTTGGGGACGGCTCGTCGCCGCGTAGCAGTGCCTCGCCGGTCTCGATCAGCGAGAAGGTCTTGGACGTGTTCACGCCCAGCGCCTCGAGCATCTCGGTCGCCAATATCTCGCGCACGCCACCTTTCAGCGTCAGCCGTCCGTCACCGGACCGACTGTAGGGCGTGGTGCCCGATCCCTTGGTGCCGAGATCGAGCAAACGGCCTCGATCGTTGCGGAGCTGGGCAAAGGTGAAGCCGCGCCCGTCACCGATATCGGGATTGTAGACCCTGAACTGATGGCCGTGATAGCGCAGCGCGAGCGGCCGCGGCAGATTGGCCGGCAGCGGTTCGAACCGCCCAAAATGCGCGATCCACTCTGTGTGGGACAGGCCTTCCAGGCCGATCGATGCCGCCGCGCGATCGTTGCGAAAGCGCAATATGGTCTGCGGAAAGACGGCGGAATCCACAGGATCGGCAAGGAAATCGGCGATGCCGACAATCGGCGGTTGCGGGAAAGATGCCATCGCCGCGATATGGGGCGGCAGAGGCGGGAGACGCAAGCGCATGGCAGATCCGGCCTACGAGGACCGCTATTGGTATTCCGCCGACGGGCTGCGCCTGCATTTCCGGGATTATCCCGGTGACGCGGACAAGGCACCCGTCCTGTGCATTCCCGGCCTGACCCGCAACGCGCGCGATTTTGAAGGGGTTGCGGCGCGGCTGGCGGGCGGACGCCGCGCGATCGCGGTCGATCTGCGCGGGCGGGGCCTCAGCGAATATGCCCCCGATCCGACCACCTATATCCCGGCGGTCTATCTGCAGGATATCCTCGCCTTGATCGCCACCGAAGGCCTGCCGCCACTGGTAATTCTGGGAACTTCGCTTGGTGGATTGATTGCGATGCTGCTCGGCTTGGCGGCGCGACCGGCATTGGCGGGCGTGTTGCTCAACGATATCGGGCCTGAGCTCGGCGCGTCGGGTATCGCGCGCATCCGATCCTATGTGGGCAATGATACGCGCTTTGAAACCTGGAGCGAGGCGGCCGGCGCGATCGCCGCCAATCAGCAAGGGGCCTTCCCGGATTATAGCGACGAGCATTGGGAAATGCTTGCCCATCGTCTGTGCCGCGAGGATGCGGACGGAACGATACGGTTCGATTACGACATGGCAATCGCCCAAGCTTTCAAATCTCCGCCGGCTCAACCAGCCTTCGATATGTGGCCGGCCTACGAGACATTCGCCGGCCTGCCTGCCGCGCTGATAAGGGGCGAGCGATCAGATGTGCTGGACGCCGCGACCGCGTCTGAAATGGCACGCCGTCTGCCGGAGGTGGATTTCGTGACATTGCCGCGTATAGGACACGCGCCCACGCTGGAGGAACCGGAAGCCGTTGCCGCGATTGATCGTTTGTTGGACGCAGTTGATCGCGAATATTCGCGCAAAATAACATATGTTGGCCTATAAAGCCGCCACGATTTTTTTGGAGGTTTGTTTGTTCAAGGGATTGCGCCCGATCATGTATGGCGGGCGGGAGGTCTGGCCGCTGATCGAAGGCGGCAAGGGTGTCGCGGTGTCGAACCACGCCAGCACTGGCGCGTGGGCGGCTGCCGGCGGCATCGGCACGGTGTCCGCGGTCAATGCCGACAGTTATGATCCTGAGGGCAGGATCATCCCGCAGATCTACCGCGCCCTCACGCGGCGCGAGCGGCATGAGGAACTGGTTCAATATGCCATCGACGGCGCCGTCCAGCAGGTAAGGCGCGCGTTCGATATCGCAGGCGGCAAGGGCGCGATCAACATCAACGTGCTGTGGGAAATGGGTGGCGCGCAGCGCGTCCTCCACGGCGTGCTCGAACGTACCAAAGGCATGGTGGCGGGTGTCACCTGCGGCGCCGGCATGCCGTACAAGTTGAGCGAGATCGCTGCGTCCTACGGCGTCAATTACCTGCCGATCGTGAGCTCGGGCCGCGCCTTCAACGCGCTGTGGAAGCGCGCTTATTCGAAGGCGGCCGAATGGCTGGCAGGGGTGGTTTACGAGGATCCGTGGCTGGCCGGCGGGCATAACGGCCTGTCGAACGCCGAAGATCCGAAAGTGCCGCAGGATCCCTATCCGCGCGTCAAGGCGCTGCGCGAGACGATGCGTGCCGGCGGCGTCAGTGAAGACGTACCGATCATCATGGCCGGCGGCGTCTGGTATCTGCGCGAATGGGAGCATTGGATCGACAATCCCGAACTTGGCGCGATCGCCTTCCAGTTCGGCACGCGGCCATTGCTGACGCAGGAAAGCCCGATTTCGGAGCAGTGGAAGTCGCGCCTGCCGACGCTCGACGACGGCGACGTGCTGCTGCACCGTTTCTCGCCGACCGGCTTTTATTCGAGCGCGGTGCGCAATCCGTTCCTGCGCAATCTCGAGATGCGCTCCGAACGCCAGATCGCCTTCAGCATGGAGGCGGCGGGCGATCATCAGTTCAAGCTCGATGTCGGCGTCAAGGGCAAGAGTTTCTGGGTGACTTTGGGCGACCTTCATCGCGCACGCGAATGGGACGGGCTGGGTTTCACGGTGGCGCTCAAGACGCCCGATAATACGCTGGTTTTCGTGACGCCGGACGAAATGAAGGTCATTCGCAAGGATCAGGCGGATTGCATGGGCTGCCTCAGCCAATGCGGTTTCTCGTCCTGGGCGGATACCGAGGGAAATTCTACGGGCAGGCTCGCCGATCCGCGCAGTTTCTGTATCCAGAAGACCCTCCAGGACATCGCGCATGGCGGAGATATCGATCAGAATCTGATGTTCGCCGGACATTCGGCCTATATGTTCAAGCAGGATCCTTTCTACTCGAACGGGTTCGTGCCCACGGTGAAGCAACTGGTCGATCGCATCCTGACAGGCGATTGAGGGCTTGGGCGACGCCAAGGATTTTTGCGCTCACCGATCGGAACGTGCGCGCTAAGACGAGGCGATGAAGCGCGCCCTTATCGTTCGTCATACGCCCTTCGAAGGCGCTGCCGGCTTCCGGCTGCCGATCGAGCAGGCTGGCTATCAGTTCGGCCGGATCAATGTGACCGATCCGGAATTTCCCTCGTTCGACTGGCTCGATCCCGATCTGGTCGTCGTTATGGGCGGGCCCATGGGGGTCTATGACCGCGAGACCCATGGCTGGATCGACGGCGAAATCACGGGGATCGCGCTGCGCATCGCCGCCGGCCGCCCGACGATCGGCGTCTGCCTTGGCAGCCAATTGATCGCGGCGGCGCTCGGCGGCCGGGTTTTTGCGGGTCCGGTCAAGGAGGTCGGGTTTGCACCGATCGAGCTGAATGCGGCGGGCGCCACGTCTGCGCTCCGCCATCTGGCGGGCGTCCCGGTGCTCCACTGGCATGGCGACACATTCGAACTGCCGGCGGGAGCGGAGCCGCTTGCCTCGACCCGCCTGTTCGCCAACCAGGCCTTCCGCATCGGCAGCATTGTGCTCGCGCTTCAGTTTCATCCTGAAATGGGCGAGGATCCGCGATTTGCCGAATGGCTCGAGGACGAGCTCTATATTAGTGAGGCAGGCACCGACGTTGCTACCTTGCGCCGCGATCACGATCTGCTCGGTCCCGCCGCCGTCGCAGCGGGCCGGGCGATGCTGGCCGAATGGCTCGCGCAATTGCCCGACGTTTACGAGTAAAAAAGAGGGCCCCGGGATTGCTCCCGAGGCCCATTCTCAGCGTTGCTACCTCATTACTTGTAGTGGCGATAGCCGCGCTTATCGATGTAATATTTACGGCCACGGCTATCGCGATAATAGTGGTGGTTCTTCTTGAGCGCGGTATAGGCCGCGCCGCCGGCCGCGCCGATCAGCGCGCCGTTGCCGGTCGATACGCCCGGCAGGATCGCGCCGGCAAGCGCGCCGCCCCCCGCACCGATCGCGGTACCCTTGAGCATCTGGCCAGCGCTCTGCGCGGCCACCGGCGGCGCAAGGCCGACCGAAAGGGCGACCGCACCCGCTATCATTGAAAAGCGCTTCATAGCGATATCCTTTCGCATTTTTCGAACCTGTGCCGGGTTGAACGGGA
>DATMIP010000017.1:0-3093 GCA_035554515.1 Sphingomonas sp.
GAATCCGACTTCCGCCATTGTTCCACCCTCCGGCCTGTCCGTTGGGTGGACCTCGCCCGGATAATTCTCGCGGAACGACGCGCTAAACAGATTCACCATGTGCATGTCGAGTCCGTCGATCCAGACCATCGGAGCGTCGGATTCATTGCCATGATCGTGCCATGTCATGCTGGGCGTGATGACGAAGTCACCAACTTCCATCATCGTCTTTTCGCCGGCGATCGCCGAATAGGCGCCCGAGCCCTCGACTATGAAGCGCAGTGCGGAGGCCACATGCTTGTGCGCGGGCGCGATCTCTCCGGGGAGGATGATCTGAAGGCCGCAGAAAAGGCTTGGTGTGATCTTGGATTGGCCCGCCAGACCCGGATTCTCCAGCACGAGGACGCGGCGCTCGGCCTCTTCCGTGCCGATCAGATCGCACGCTTCCATCAGATAGGGCCGGACCCGCTCATAAGGGAAGTGCGCCGGAACGGCAGTAACCTTGGGCTCGGCCGTCACCAGGCCGTGGAGGACGCGCCACAATGGCGCAAGATTCTCCGCGCGGGCTTTCTCGTAAAATCCCATCCGGCCTTTCTCGGCCTCAAGATTCACCGTCTCGACTATGCCGTCGGTCTCGCTCATCGTACCTCGTCCTCTATCGGGTGCCGCAGCGTACCCACGTTGCTGATCTCGACCTCGATCGTATCGCCGGGCTTCATCCAGAGGGGCGGGTTGCGCTTGCCGCCGATGCCGCCGGGGGTGCCGGTAGCGATGACGTCGCCCGGGACGAGTTCGGTGAAGGTTGAAATGAAGGCGATGAGTTCGGGAATGCTGTAGATCAGCAGGTCCGATGTGGTCCGCTGAACCTCCTCGCCGTTGAGACGCGTCACCAACGTCAGCACCTGACCGTCGGAGATCTCGTCCCGCGTGGTCAGGTAGGGCCCGAAACCTCCGGTGCCGACGAAGTTCTTGCCCGGCGTCCACTGCTTGGTCATGTGCTGCCAGTCGCGGATCGTCGCATCGCAATAGGGCGCGTAGCCGGCGACATGATCCCACGCCGTCTCTGCCTTGATGCGGCGTCCGGCCTTGCCGATCACGACCGCGATCTCGCCTTCATAATCGAGCTGCTCGGATTCCGGCGGACGCAGCAGGGGCTGTCCATGGCCAACCTGCGTGTTGGCGAAGCGCGTGAAGATGATGGGTGCGCCGCTCTCCTCACGTCCGGTCTCGATCCGGTGTGCGTGATAGGCGATGCCAACGCAGAGAATCTTCTCCGGGTCGGGGATCACCGGGAGGAGCACGACATCGGCGAGAGCGACCGTTGCTTGGCTTGCATCCACCTCCGACGGGACCGTGCCTGCTGCAAGCGCGCCGCGCAGTGTCGGCGCGACGGAGGTCAGATCCACGATCCGATCGTCGCCGGTGAGGGCTCCCCACGCCGCCGCACCCGCATTGACATAGCTGAGCAGCTTCATTTCGAAGGATCCTCCTGAAAAAACATGTCGATGGCTGCCTGGGCAATCTGGGAGTCGAGATGCGGAGGAGCGCCGGCGACGCCGACAGCGCCCACGCACTCGCCATCGACCAGCACCGGAAGGCCGCCTTCGATCGGTGTGTGCGGTAGCTTGACCATGGAGAAGCGGCCTTCGTTCAGCGGCTTTTCGAAAAATGTCGTTGGATGGCCGCCCTCGGCCGAGCTGCGGGCCTTGTCGAAAGCGCCCTGCGCGCTGAACAACGGTGCGCCGTCCATCCGTGCGAGCGCCTGGAGATAGGTTGACGCATCGACCACCGCGACCGAGATCGGAAATTTACCGCCGAACGTCTCCGCGGCGACGCATGCCGCGGCGGCAAGTCGTTGTGCGTCGGCCAGGCTGAGGCTGCGTCTGGTCAGCATCGCGTCATCTCCGGGTCGGTGGGCGCGCTGTGGTCAAAACGGGCGAGGAATTCGCCGGCCACGCGGTTGTAATGGTCGGGTTCCTCGAAATAGGAAGAATGGCCGCTGTCGGCGAAGGTGTAGACCTCAGCACCGGGAATGAAGCTCGCCGCGATCTTGTGCGTGTCGGGGCCGAGCAGCTTGTTCTGCGCGCCGCTCATCACCAGAGTCGGCACCGCATATCCTTCGAAATGTTCGGGCAGGAGCCGGAGTTCGGGGTCGGTGATGAGCGAGGTGTCGACCTTCTGATTCTGCCTGGCGAGGATCTGATAGAGCGCGAGCAAGTCGGGACGCTCGCGAACAAACCGCTCGGTGAAGCCCAGATGCGTGGGGTCGACGCGCTCGCCTGCGCCCGCGCGTTTGAAGGTCGTGGACACGTTGGTCAGCGCGGCGTGATGAGGACCATAAGCCGGAGTCGGGGAGCCTGAGAGGACGAGCGCGCGGAATCGCCCGGGTTCCCGAACGGCGAGCGGCAATCCAGCCCAGGCGCCCATCGACTGACATATCACCGCTGCGGGGCCACCCGCCTCGATATCCAGGATGCGCGCCAGATCGTCTGGAAAGCGGCGCGGATGAAAGGTATCCGGATTACAGAAGGATCCGCCGAACCCGCGCATGTCCATGCACAACACGCGGTGTGTGCGCGCGAAATGCGCCACCTGCTGGAAGAATACGGTGCCATTTGCGCCAGCGCCATGAACAAACACGAGCAGGGGACCTTCGCCGGTCACATCATAGCGCAGTCGGGCGTCGGGGACGTCGATATAGGGCATCAGGCAAGTGGTCCCATGAAGACGGGCTCGTGCCAGCTGTCACCGCCGTGATCGATGGTCTCGGGCCAGTGCGATGCTGGCAGGCGTGCGCCCACGCCGTGGCGCTCGGTGCCGTACACGATCTGGACGGCGACGGCGTCCGGCCCCTGTACCCAGAAGCCGTAGGAAACGCCTGGAGACAGCTCGGCCGGAAGGTCGAGCGTCCGAACGCCGCGGGCGGTCAGGTGCGCGCGGGCGTCCAGAAGCTGCTGGTAGGATGCAACTGCAAAGCTGCACGCTGCGCCGAAGCCCAGCTTATCCTTGAGCCGTGCCGGCATCAGTGCGAGCGAATGATGCTCGTTGCCGGCGCGAAGAAAGATGCATGCCTCACCGAGAACATCGCGACGTTCCGTGACGGTCAGACCCAGA
>DATMIP010000018.1:0-3613 GCA_035554515.1 Sphingomonas sp.
CAATCACGTTTTCTGTGATCGATCGCGCTGATGACATAGCGGCAGGCACGAGCGGGGATCGGACAGCGAACCGACCAGGCATCTTGGCACAGATGATGCAGGCGCCGGTTTCGCCCGAACCTTCGGAGCAGCAACGGCAGCAAGACCGTTTTGTTCCGCCAGGCATCGGGAAATGGGGGAGATATCATGGCGCGGAAACCTTCGCGTGCGATCCGTCTCATCGGGATCGCCGCCTTGCTGTGGAATTTGCTGGGGCTCTTCGCCCTCGGCATGAATACCTATGTAACCTATGAAATGCCCGAGATGCTGACGCCGATCGAGCGCGCGATGGCGGACGCGACTCCGGTCTCGACGGTGGTGGGGGGATTTGTCGCGGTGGCGAGCGGCATATTGGGATCGATCGGGCTCATCTTCTTCCGGGGCTGGAGCCTGCCGCTCTTCATCTTCTCGCTCATGGCCGTGATCGTCCAGGGTGTCGGCATCTTCCTCACCGCGCGCAGCATGGGCGTAGTGCTGAGCGCCGCGTCGACGTTGACCCAGACGAGCGTGTTCATCGTCGCCGTGATCCTCATTCTCTATGCGGCACAGGCGCGGGCGGTCGGGGCCTTGCGCTAAAGTTCGCCCCGCGCGCGACGGATCGCGAACCATTTGCGGACATTGGCCTGATGCTCGGCATAGGTGTCGGCAAAGACATGCCCGCCCTTGCCGTCCGCCACGAAATAGACGGCGTGGGTCTGCGCGGGATGCAGCACCGCATCGATCGCGGCGCGGCCGGGATTGGCGATCGGCCCCTTGGGGAGGCCGACCATCGCATAAGTGTTGTAGCCATTGACCGCGCGCAGCTCCGATTGGCGGATGCGGCGACCGAGCGGCTTGCCCTTGGTGATCGGGTAGATGATCGTGGGATCGGCCTGAAGGCGCATCCCGACCTTGAGCCGGTTGTAATAGACGCCGGCGACCGTCGATCGCTCGGCCGGAACGGCGGTTTCCTTCTCGACGATGCTGGCGAGCGTCAGCGCCTCGTGGCGCGTCTTGACCAATATGTCGGGGTCGCGCCCTGGCCAGGTCCGGTCGAGCAGCCGGGTCATCGCTGCCTGCATCCGCTTGAGCACGGCGGCCCGGCTCTCGCCTTTCTCATAGGCATAGCTGTCCGGCAGGACGCTGCCCTCGGCGGGCACGGCAAGCGGGCCGGTCAGGTCCGTCTTAGCCATCAGCCGCTCATAGACGAGGATGGAGGGCAATCCTTCCGGGATGGCGACGAGCAACTGGACGGTCTTGCCGCTCTGCAGGATGGCGAGAATCTCGGCCGCGCTCGCCTGTTTGGGCAGGCGATAATTGCCCGCCTTGATCGGCGCGCCGCTGCCGAACAGCCGCGCGCCCAGCCGGAAGCTTTCGGCCGAGCGGATCGCCCCGGCCTGCTGGAGGCGGCTGGCCATGCTGCGGATCGAGGCGCCCTCCGGCACGGAGACCGTCATCGGGGCGCGCAGCGGGCCATCGCCCGTCCAGTTCGCGCCGAAGCTCCAGCCCAGCCAGGCGACGGCCGCGGCCCCCACGACAAGAAGGATGAGGCCGAGCCGGCGGAGCGACATGGGATGGGCCGCCTTAGACGGACGTCATGACCAGGCTGGCATTGGTGCCGCCAAAGCCGAAGCTGTTGTTGAGCACGGCTCGAACCTTCCGCTGCTTGGCGACATGGGGCACCAGGTCGACGCCTGCACAGCCCTCGCTCGGATTGTCGAGATTGAGCGTGGGCGGCACGATCTGATCGCGCAGCGCCAGAATGCAGAAGATCGATTCGACCGCGCCCGCGCCGCCGAGCAGATGGCCGATGGCCGATTTGGTCGACGACATGGAAAGGCCGCCGATCGCATCGCCGAACAGGCGGCGGACGGCGCCCAGCTCCAGCTCGTCACCAAGCGGAGTCGAGGTGCCGTGGGCATTGATATAGTCGATATCCTCCAGCGCGAGGCCGGACTTGCGGATCGCCATCTGCATCGAGCGGAAAGCGCCCGACCCTTCCGGGTGCGGCGCCGTCACATGATAGGCATCGCCCGACAGGCCATAGCCGATCACCTCGGCATAGATTTTCGCGCCGCGCGCCTTGGCATGTTCATATTCCTCGAGCACGACTATGCCCGCGCCCTCGCCCATGACGAACCCGTCGCGATCCTGATCGTAGGGGCGACTACCCTTTTCGGGCGTATCGTTGAAATTGGTCGAAAGCGCGCGCGCCTGGGCGAAGCCGGCAATCCCCAGCGGGCAGATCGCCCCCTCGCCTCCCCCCGCCAACATGACGTCGGCATCGTCGGCGGCGATTATGCGCGCCGCGTCGCCAATGGCATGCGCGCCGGTCGAGCAGGCGGTCACGACGGCATGGTTGGGACCACGCAGGCCATATTTGATCGAAACCTGCCCCGAAATGAGGTTGATCAGGCGGCCGTGAACGAAATGCGGGCTGACCCGGCTCGGCCCCTTTTCGTGCCGCACGATCGATTCGCTCTCGATTCCCGGCAGGCCACCGATGCCCGATCCGATCATGCAGCCCACACGGCAGCTTTGCTCGTAGGTCAGCTCACCCAGGCCGGAATCCTCATAGGCCTGCCCGGCGGCGTCGATGCCGAAGATGATGAAGGGATCGACCTGGCGCTGGACCTTGTGATCGACGCGCTTGTTGGGATCGAAGCCCCACGGGTGATCCGCCGGCTTTACCTCGCAT
Organism: Sphingomonas sp.; assembly: GCA_035554515.1. Lineage (GTDB taxonomy): Bacteria > Pseudomonadota > Alphaproteobacteria > Sphingomonadales > Sphingomonadaceae > Sphingomonas_I. The sequence continues at coordinate 2,717 of DATMIP010000018.1, forward strand.
GCGATCGTGCATTTCTGGTCGCTCGGATCGAAGCGCGTGATCCGTCCCGCACCCGATTTTCCAGCCTTGATGTTGGCCCAGGCGGTTTCGACGTCGGCGCCTACCGGCGTCACGAGTCCCAGTCCAGTCACGACCACGCGGCGCATGGCGGTCTCCTCTTTATTTTGCCCGGAACTGAAACGGCTCCCCGACACCATTCAGGTCGGAGAGCCGCTCGGCCATTTCAGGCGAAGGGCTCAGCCCTCCAAAATCAGGCCTTGTGCGTATCGATGTAGCTGATCGCATCCTTCACGGTAGTGATCTTCTCGGCTGCATCGTCCGGAATTTCCACACCGAATTCTTCTTCGAACGCCATTACCAGCTCGACGATGTCGAGGCTGTCAGCGCCGAGATCGTCGATGAAGCTCGCATCCTCGGTAACCTTGTCGGGCTCGACGCCCAGATGCTCCACAACAATCTTCTTCACGCGATCGGGTGTGTCGCTCATGATCTTGGTGCCTTCCCTAGGTCTGATTTGCCGCTGCCCTACAATTGCGGGATTGGTCCCGCAAGAGGGCCGACGCCATGGCGAAAGGCGCTTACAGCATCGCCATGCCGCCATTTACGTGGATCGTCTGGCCGGTCACATAACCTGCCTCGCGGCTGGCGAGATAGGCGACAGCCGCCCCGACATCGGCGCCCGCGCCAAGATCGCCGACCGGAATGCGGGTCAATATAGCCGCTTTCTGCTGCTCGTTGAGCGCATCGGTCATCGGACTCGCGATGAAGCCCGGGGCGACGCAATTGACCGTGATCTGGCGGCTGGCGAATTCCTGCGCCAACGCTTTGCTCATCGCCGTCAACCCTCCCTTGGACGCCGCATAATTTGCCTGGCCGGGATTGCCTGCCCACGCCACT
>DATMIP010000019.1:0-7106 GCA_035554515.1 Sphingomonas sp.
ACAGGGACTGCAGGAACCGAAGGACGGATCCAACCGCCTCTTCATCAACGATACGCGCGGTATTCTCTATGTTACGCACAAGGCGGGCGGAACGCCTGTGCCGTATCTCGATTTGCGCACCGCCGGAATCGGCTTCTCCAACGCGGCGAATGCCACCCAGACCGGGTTGATGAGCTTCGCCTTCCACCCGAATTTCAACAAGGATCCGTCGAAGCCGGGTTACAATATCTTCTATACGATCGATACCAGCGCCGCGAGCGGCAGCGCCGGCGCGTGGGGTGTTCCCGGCAAGGCGGCCAATCACGACAATATCGTCCACGAGTGGACCGTGACCGATCCGTCAGCAGCGACCGCCAATGTCGCTGCAGTGCGTGAGGTCATGCGCTTTGCGCAGCCCTATAGCGATCACGGGCCCGGCACGATTGCCTTCAACACCAGCGCCAAGGCGGGCGACGCGGACTATGGAAAGCTCTATATCGGAATGGGCGACGGCGGGGATGTCAACGACCCGTTGAATCTGGCGCAGAACCGGACGGTGCCGTTCGGGAAGATATTGCGGATCGACCCGGCCGATCCCGACGGGGCGGGGCCGCTCGCTTATACGATTCCGGCCGATAATCCCTTTGTCGGCGCGGTGGATGCCCGTGCCGAGGTCTGGGCCTATGGCCTGCGCAATCCCCAGCATTTCAGCTGGGATTCGAGCGGCCGGATGATCATTTCCGATATCGGGCAGGCGCAGATCGATGAAGTCGACGTTGGCGTTGCCGGCGCGAATTATGGCTGGCCCGCACGCGAGGGAACCTACGCGCGGGGTACCGACACGGCCGATCTCAACATTTATGATTCGCCGCCCAATCCGGGCTTTGCCGATCCGATCGCGCAATATGATCATGAAGAAATCACGCGCTTCGGCGGTAACCTGGCGAGCATCGGCTCGGCCTTCCTTTATGAGGGCGATCTGTTGCCGGGCCTGCGGGGCGATGTGATCCTGACCGACCTGGTGGTAGGACGGCTGTTCTATTTCGACCCCGACGATGCCGTGGGCGGCACGCCCGCCACGCTGCGCGAACTCATGTTGACGCTTGACGGCCTGCCAACGACGATGCGCGCGCTTGAAGGCTATGCCCGCACAAAGCGGGTCGATCTGCGGCTCGGTATGGATGCGGACGGCGAGCTATATATGGTCACCAAGGGGACCGGCGCCGTCTATCGTTTCCTCTACAGCGCGGTGCCCGAGCCGGCGAGCTGGCTGACGATGATCCTGGGTTTCGGGCTGATCGGCGCCGCCGTCCGGCGGCGCGCTGCGTTTTTGTCGCGGACCTGATCCGAAGGAGCGACGATGTGAGGCGCCGGTCAGCCGTCCAACTTTTGCCACACACTGCCGGCCAAGGCCGAATATAAAGATATCTTTATATTGCTTCGCGGGGCCGCAATGGCTAGGGGGCGGAGTATCTGCGCAGCAATGTGACGCCTTTCCTTTTCTTCCGGGAGACATCCTCGTGGCCACCGCCGCTGTCGAAAAATTCAACGATTACCTCGTGCATGATATCGCGCTCGCGGGCTGGGGCCGCAAGGAGATCCAGATCGCCGAGACCGAGATGCCGGGCCTGATGGCGCTGCGCGACGAATATGGCGCGTCGAAGCCCTTGAAGGGCGCGCGCGTCACCGGCTCGCTTCATATGACGATCCAGACCGCGGTGCTGATCGAAACCCTGGTCGAGCTCGGCGCCGAAGTGCGCTGGGCGTCGTGCAACATCTTCTCGACGCAGGATCATGCCGCAGCCGCCATCGCCGCCGCCGGTATTCCTGTGTTCGCCGTCAAGGGCGAGACGCTCGCCGAATATTGGGATTATGTAGGCAAGATCTTCGACTGGGGTGATCAGCCCTGCAACATGATTCTCGACGACGGCGGCGATGCGACCATGTTCGCTTTGCTCGGAGCGAAGCTCGAAGCCGGCGGCACGCTCGGCGAGCCGGAGAATGACGAAGAGGTCGAGTTCCACCGCGCGCTCAAGGCGTTCGTCGCTGCCAAGCCGGGCTACCTCACCGCCACCGTCAAGGCGATCAAGGGCGTGTCGGAAGAGACCACCACCGGCGTCCACCGCCTGTACGAGATCGCCAAGAAAGGCGAGCTTCCCTTCCCGGCGATCAACGTCAACGATAGCGTGACCAAGTCGAAGTTCGACAATCTCTACGGCTGCAAGGAATCGCTCGTCGATGCGATCCGCCGCGCCACCGACGTGATGCTGGCGGGCAAGGTCGCGACCGTCGCCGGCTTCGGTGATGTCGGCAAGGGTTCGGCCCAGTCGCTCCGCAACGGCGGCGCGCGCGTTCTCGTGACCGAAGTCGACCCGATCTGCGCGCTGCAGGCGGCGATGGAGGGCTTCGAAGTCGTGACGATGGAAGAGGCCGTCACCCGCTCGGACATTTTCGTAACCGCGACCGGCAATGCCGACGTCATCACCGCCGATCATATGAAGGCGATGAAGCCGATGGCGATCGTCTGCAATATCGGCCATTTCGACAGCGAGATCCAGATTTCGGCGCTCTCCAACTATAAGTGGACCGAGATCAAGCCGCAGGTCGACCTGGTCGAGTTCCCCGACGGCAAGCAGATCATCGTGCTGGCCAAGGGCCGGCTGGTGAACCTCGGCTGCGCGACCGGCCACCCGTCGTTCGTGATGTCATCCAGCTTCACCAATCAGGTGCTCGCGCAGATCGAACTCTACACCAATCCCGGCCAGTATGAGAATCAGGTCTATGTCCTGCCCAAGCATCTCGACGAGAAGGTCGCGCGCCTTCATCTCGAAAAGCTGGGCGTGAAGCTGACCACGCTGACCGACAAGCAGGCGGCCTATATCGGCGTGTCCCAACAGGGCCCGTTCAAGCCCGACCATTACCGTTATTGATCGCCAGCCCCGGGCGAAATCCCGGGGCGACTATCTTGCTTGGAGCATGATGACCTTTGAATGAAAGGTCATTGCGAGCGGAGCGAGGCAATCCAGTGTGCGCCTCAAGGCTGGATTGCTTCGTCGCTACGCTTCTCGCAATGACAAATCGGGTGCGAAAAAAGCGTCCGACTCTAAAGATTGAGCAGGGCCGGGTCACCGCCCTGGGCGGTGATGTTGACCGACAGTGCGCGTTCGGTCGCGTAACGAAGTAGTGAGTGCGGCCCGCCTGCTTTCGGGCCGGTTCCCGACAGGCCTTCGCCGCCGAACGGCTGCACACCCACGACCGCGCCGATGATCGACCGGTTGACATAGACATTCCCCGCCGGGACGAGCGCGCGCACTTCTTCGGCGAAACGCTCGATCCGACTGTGGATGCCGAGTGTCAGGCCATAGCCCCGCGCGGCGAGCTTGCCGGCGACCTTGGCCAGGTCGGCGGGATCGTAGCGGCAGATATGGAGGATCGGGCCGAAAACCTCGCGTTCGAGGAAATCGGGGTGCGGCACTTCGGCGATGACTGGCCCAAAGAAGAAGCCGCGATTCGCACCCGGATCCAGACGATGGACGATCCGCGCTTCGCGTTCGAGACGCACGACATGCGCTTCCAGATTGGCGAGCGCGTCGGCATCGATGACCGGGCCAATGTCGGTCGCAGGGTCGGCGGGATCGCCGATCGTCAGCACGTCGAGCGCGCCTGAAATGGTGGCGATCAATTCGTCCGCTGAATCCCTGGGCACGAACAGCACGCGAAGCGCCGAACAGCGCTGGCCCGCCGATCCGATTGCCGACTGAATAACGTCGTCGACCACCTGCTCGCGCAGCGCGGTCGTATCGACGAACAATCCGTTGAGGCCGCCCGTTTCGGCGATGAACGGAACGATCGCGCCGTCGCGGGCAGCCAGGCTGCGGTTGATCGCGCGCGCCGTATCGGTGCCGCCCGTGAAGGCGACGCCATTGATTGCGGGATGCTCGACAAGCGCAGCGCCGATGGTCGCGCCATCGCCTGGAAGCAAGGCGAGCAGATCCGGATTCAGCCCGGCCTTGTGAAACAGCCGCACCGCCTCCGCCGCCACGAACGGCGTCTGCTCGGCGGGCTTGGCGAGTACGGCATTGCCCGCCGCCAGCGCCGCCACGACTTGCCCGGTGAAGATGGCGAGCGGAAAATTCCACGGGCTGATGCAGGCGAAAATACCGCGTCCGCGCAGTTCGAGCTGGTTGGTTTCGCCAACGGGCCCCTGCAGCGTCTCCGGGCCCGCGAACTGCTTTTCCGCAAGGACGGCATAATAGCGGCAGAAATCCACCGCTTCGCGCACCTCCGCGATCCCGTCATTCAGCGTCTTTCCGCCCTCACGCGCGAGCAAGGCGACAAGCCGATCCATGTCGGCTTCCAAAGCATCGCCCATTGCGCGCATCACGCGCGCGCGCGCCGGTCCGCCGATGGCATCCCAGGCCGGCTGGGCGCCATGCGCTCGCCTGGCGGCCTCGTCGATATCGCCAGGGGTTGCGTCGGATATGCCACCGATCACGATATCACGGTCGACCGGACTGGCGAGCGGCCTGACCCCCGCGCCCTTTTGCAGCCTTCCCCCGACGATTGGGCCGGCGGTCAGCGTCTCGGCGGCGATCCCCGCGGTTGCGCGCGCGCCGGCATCGCGAACCGTGGCGATCGAATAATCGCGACCGATCGGATTCTTGCGTGCCGGACCATAAATGTCGGTCGGGAGCGGAATGCGCGGATGCGGGAAGGGCCGCGCCTCGACCGCTCCGACAGGATCGCGCACGACATCCTCGGCCGGCACGCGTTCGTTGAGCAAGGCATGGACGAAGCTCGTATTGGCGCCATTTTCGAGCAGCCGGCGGACCAGATAGGGAAGCAATTCCTCATGCCCTCCGACGGGCGCATAAGCGCGCAATATGGCGTTGCCGGGCTCGACGGCCTTGTACAGGGCTTCGCCCATTCCATGCAGCCGCTGGTGTTCGATCCGGACCTTGCTGCGCGCGGCCATCAGCCGAACGGCCGCCAAAGTATGGGCGTTGTGCGTCGCGAATTGCGGATAGAGGGCAGGGGACGCGGCGATCAAGGCTTCGGCGCATACGAGATAGGAAAGATCGGTCGCGGGCTTGGTGGTGAAGACCGGGTAGCCCGGGCGTCCCGCGACCTGCGCTTTCTTGATCTCGCTGTCCCAATAGGCGCCTTTGACGAGACGGACCATGATCCGGCGGCCGCTGTCATCCGCCAGGCGTTTAAGCGCCTCGATCACCGCGATCCCGCGTTTCTGATAGGCCTGGACGACGACGCCGAGCCCGGTCCACGCTCCCAACGCGGGCTCGCGCGCGAGGCGATCGACCAGCTTGAGCGACAGGACGAGGCGGTCGGCTTCCTCGGCGTCGATCGCGAAATTGAGGTCATGACGCGCGGCGATCAGGGCGAGCCGTTTGACGCGCGGATAAAGCTCGGCCCAAACGCGCGATTCCTGGGCGGCATCATAGCGCGGCGAGAGCGCGGACAGTTTGACCGAAATGCCGTGGCCATCTTCCGGGGCCGTGCCCGGCCCGCGCGCCTTGCCGACCGCCCGGATCGCCTGCGCGTAGACTTTCTCATATCGTTCGGCGTCGCTGGCGGTGCGCGCGCCTTCGCCCAGCATATCGAACGAGCAGACATAATTTTCGCGCTTCGCGCGCGCCAGCGCCGCCTCGATCGTGCGGCCGAGAACGAATTGTTCGCCCATCATCCGCACCGCGGCGCCGACCGCCTGGCGAATCACCGGCTCGCCAACGCGCGCGGTGAGCCGCTTCAGCCAGCTCCCGATATCGGTCCTGGCCTCGTCATCGACATCCACGAGCTTCCCGGTGAGCATCAGTCCCCAGGTCGAGGCATTGACGAAAAGGCTGTCCGACTGGCCGAGATGACTCGCCCAGTCGGCTGAGCCGATTTTTTCCGCAATCAGCCGGTCGCGCGTGTCCGCGTCGGGAATCCGCAATAGCGCTTCGGCGAGGCACATCAGCGCCAGGCCCTCACGCGTGCCGAGCGAGAATTGCTGAAGGAAGCTTTCGACCACGCCTTGCTTGTCGGCCGATTGGCGCGCTGCCCGTACCAGCAAAGCGGCATCGCGTTCGACCGCGCGCCTTTCCTCGGGAGAAAGCGGCGAGCGGGCGAGAAGGGCGCGGCAGGCCTCGGTTTCGTCGAGATATTTGAGGTCGTCGAGGCGATCCCAATCGAGTGCGGTCACGGATGCTCCAAATGGCTTCAGCTACGGTTCAGGCGCGGGCTAAGACCAACGGGCCAGCCGCTTTGGCTATGTAAGTCCGCTACTCCTGTCGACTGAAGGAACCAACCCGCCAGGCGGGGCTTACATGCAATTCTTGCCGATCGCTGGGATGCGCTCTTGCGTCCCGGACAATAGCCGCGTTTCCCGTTTACTGCGTATTGTTCCACCCTTAGCCACGGGCCAGCGATGAGCGATGAACTAGACGGTGCCGACGAGCCGGTGGAACGCTCCCCCAATTCCCGACGCAACGCGCTGATCGTAGCGCTCGTCCTGATCGTGGTGGCAGCTTTGGCGTGGACACTCACCCGTGGCGGATCCGATTCCGCGCAAGGCGGTCCGGGCGGACGGGGAGGCCGAGGCCGGCCGGCGGCGACGGTCGGGATCGCCAAGGTCGTCGCCGCGGACGTGCCGCAGACCTTTGCGGCGATCGGCACGGTCCAGCCGATCGTCGCAGCGACGGTGCGACCACAGCTATCGGGCAACATCTTCACGATCAATTTCAGCGAGGGCCAGATGGTCGGCAAGGGGCAATTGCTCGCCCAGATCGATCCGCGCCCGTACCGGCTCGCCCTCGCCCAGGCCGAAGCGAATCTGGCGCGCGATGCGTCGCAGCTCAATCTCGCGCGCGTCGATCTGCGTCGCTACCAGACCTTGCTCGCCCAGGATTCGATCGCGCGTCAGCAGGTCGATACCCAGGCTGCCACCGTCAGACAGCAGGAAGGCATCGTCGCGGCCGATCGTGCCGCGATCGGCACCGCGCGGCTCAATCTGCAATATACGTCGATCACCGCGCCCGTCGCGGGCCGGATCGGCCTTCGTCAGGCGGATATCGGCAATTATGTCACGCCAGGCGACGCGAACGGCATCGCCATCATCACGCAGACCAATC
>DATMIP010000020.1:0-9997 GCA_035554515.1 Sphingomonas sp.
CCAACTTTCCGACCAGGATACCACTTGGCGGTGTCGCATAGGGCGCTGCAACCCGGACGGATGAGCGTGCGGGCCATCCTCCCGCCGTCATCGCGAAGCGCCTAGCGCCGTGGCAATCCAACCTGAGAATCTGGATTGCCGCGCCCTTGCGGGGCTCGCAACGACCGGTTCGAAGCGTCGGATTCCAGCCATTAGAAATTTCTGGGGCCTCGCCGGGCGGTAATAAAATAATCGAGCGCGAGGTTCGACGAGAGGACGAAACCGGTGCGCGGATCGAACGAAAGGCCGGTGGTGTCGATCACCTCGAGCCCGGCGCTTTCGGCCAGCGCGGCAAGTTCATCGGGAGCTAAGAACTTGGTGTGATCGTGCGTACCCTTGGGGATCATGCCGAAGCCTTCGCCGACGGTGATCAGTGCCAGCTTCGACAGAGGGGTTCTGTTCGGGGTGGAGAGGATCAGCAAGCCGCCTTCCGCCAGCAGGCCCGCGAGCGTCGCAATGAAGGCCGAAGGGTCGGCGACATGTTCGATAACCTCCATCGAGACGATGAGATCGAAGCGTTCGCCGACGAGCTGGCCGACTTCGCCCACGCGATAATCGATCGCCAGCCCCTGCCCTTCGGCATGCAGGCGCGCCACGGCGATGTTTTCGGCCGCCGCATCGAGGCCTGTGACCGTCGCCCCGAGGCGGGCCAAAGGCTCCGAAAGCAGGCCGGCGCCGCAGCCGGCGTCGAGCGCGGTCTTGCCGGCAAGCGGATGGCGCGCGCGTGGATCGGTGTCCCATGCTTCGTCGATGCGCGCGCGCAGATAGGAAAGCCGCGCGGGATTGAGGCGGTGGAGCATCGCCGACGAGCCCCTGGGATCCCACCAATCGGCGGCCAGCTTGCCGAAGAAAGCGGATTCGGCAGGGTCGATGGTGGGGGAGCTGGTCATGGGGAGAGGCATTACCAAGCGCGCGGCCCCACGCCAATTCGTCATCAAGCGGCTTGTGCGGCAACGGCGGGGCGGAACCTCCTGAGACCCCGGCCTCCGCCGGGGTGACGTGTCGGGGCTGTCGAGTGCGGTCGCTTGCGTTCGCGGGACCGCGCGGCTAGCAGGCGGGCGCGTGCCGGGGCGCGCTTTCCGCAATTTTATTACAAAGAATAAGCAGCAATGGCACGTATCGTGATGAAGTTCGGCGGCACATCGATGGCCGGGATCGAGCGCATCCGTAACGTCGCTGCGCGCGTGAAGCATGAGGTGGATCAGGGCAACGAGGTCGCGGTGGTCGTGTCGGCGATGGCGGGCGAAACCGACCGGCTCGTCAATTTTTGCCGCGAGGCGAGCCCGCTCTACGATCCGCGCGAATATGACGTGGTGGTCGCCAGCGGCGAACAGGTGACGAGTGGTTTGCTGGCGATCACGCTGCAGGCGATGGGCGTGCCGGCGCGCAGCTGGCTTGGCTGGCAATTGCCGATCGCGACGTCGGACGCGCATGCATCCGCACGCATCGCCAATATCGACAGCGACAAGATCGGCGAAGCGATGGCGGGCGGCCAGGTCGCGGTCATTCCCGGCTTCCAGGGGGTGACCGAGGATGGCCGCGTATCGACGCTGGGGCGCGGCGGATCGGACACGTCGGCGGTGGCGGTGGCGGCGGCGATGAAGGCCGACCGTTGCGACATCTACACGGACGTCGATGGGGTCTACACGACCGACCCGCGCATCGTGCCCAAGGCGCGCAAATTGCAATATGTGACCTATGAAGAGATGCTCGAGCTCGCATCGGTCGGCGCCAAGGTGCTGCAGACGCGCTCGGTGGGGCTGGCGATGAAGGAACGGGTCCGCGTCCAGGTCCTTTCCTCGTTCGACGCGCCCGGCAATGATCCAACCCCCGGCACGATGATCGTCGACGAAGCCGAGATCGAAGGAAGCAAGATGGAACGCCAGCTCATCACGGGCATCGCGCACGACAAGAATGAGGCGAAGGTAACGCTGACGGCGGTGCCCGATCGCCCGGGTGCGGTCGCGGGCATCTTCATGCCGCTAGCCGATGCCAACATCAATGTCGACATGATCGTGCAGAATGTGGCGCACGATACCGGATCGACCGACGTGACCTTCACCGTGCCCGGCGCGGAGCTCGCCCGCGCGCTGGATGTCCTGGAAAAGGCCCGGGAGGCGATCGGCTATGACCAGCTGATCCACGACAACACGGTTGCCAAGATTTCGGTGGTGGGCGTTGGGATGCGTAGCCATGCGGGCGTCGCGGCGCAAATGTTCAAGGCGTTGGCCGACCGCGGCATCAACGTGCTCGCGATCACGACGAGCGAGATCAAGGTATCGGTGCTGATCCACGAGGATTATACCGAATTGGCAGTGCGTGTGCTGCACACGGCCTATGGGCTGGATGCCGAGGATGCGGCCTGACTGACTTGGCTTTTCGTCATTGCGAGCGCAGCGCGGCAATCCAGTCCAATCGTCGGGGCTGGATTGCTTCCTCGCTGCGCTCTTCGCAATGACGGGGTGAGAGTCTGACTTGCCCCTCGTGCTTGCGGGAGGGCTCGGGGGCGGGCAAAGGGTCATCATGACCGATACTTCCCAGATCGAACGCCCCTTCCCCAGCCCCTCGCGCGAGCGGAAGGGGAGTTCATCACATCCCCGCACCGACGCCCTTATGCGGCGCGGCGCCGAATTTCTCGGCACCGAATATGCGATCATGGCGGGTGCGATGTCGTGGGTGAGCGAGCGCCACCTTGTCTCCGCCATATCGAATGCGGGCGGCTTCGGGGTGATTGCGTGCGGGGCGATGACGCCGGCTTTGCTGGATGCCGAGATTGCCGCGACCAAGGCGATGACCAGCAAGCCGTTCGGCGTGAACCTGATCACGATGCATCCCGATCTGTCCGAACTGATCGACGTCTGCACGCGCCACAAGGTTGGCCATGTCGTGCTGGCGGGCGGGCTGCCGCCGACCGGATCGATCGATCGGATCAAGGGATCGGGCGCCAAATTATTGTGCTTCGCGCCGGCGCTGGCGCTCGCCAGGAAACTGATCCGTTCGGGCGTGGATGCGCTTGTGATCGAGGGGATGGAGGCGGGCGGCCATATCGGCCCGGTCTCGACCAGCGTATTGGCGCAGGAGATGCTGCCGACGATCGCCGAGCAATTGCCGGTGTTCATCGCAGGCGGCATCGGCCGCGGCGAATTGATCGCGGGCTATCTGGAGATGGGCGCGGCCGGCGTGCAGCTCGGCACGCGCTTTGTCTGCGCAACCGAATGTATCGCGCATCCCAATTTCAAGAAGGCCTTCATCCGCGCATCGGCGCGCGACGCGATCGCATCGGTGCAAATCGATCCGCGACTGCCCGTAATCCCGGTGCGCGCGCTGAAGAATGCCGAGAGCGAATTGTTCACCGTCAAGCAGCGCGAGGTCGCGCAATTGCTCGACGAGGGCAAGATCGAGATGGCCGAGGCCCAGCTTCAGATCGAGCGTTACTGGGCCGGCGCGCTGCGCCGCGCGGTGATCGACGGCGATGTCGAGCGCGGGTCGGTGATGGCCGGGCAATCGGTGGGGATGGTTACCCGGGAAGAGCCGGTCGCCGATATCATTGCCACCTTGCTGGATGAGGCGGAGTCCGCATTGGCGCGGCGCTGACACCGCCAATCGCGCCTCCACCGATTTGGGACAAGCGCAGGTTGGACCCCGCCGCGTGATCTGGTAGCGCTACAGCGATGGCCCCTGCCTCCGCAACATCTGCAGCGCGCGAGATACTGACGCGGCTGCACGACGTCATGGCTTCGCGCGGGCAGGCGCAGGCCAAGCTGGACCGCGTCGTCGAGATCATCGCCAAGGCGCTCAACAGCGAGGTGTGCTCGATCTACCTGTTGCGCGACGGCGAGCTGGAATTGTTCGCGACGCGCGGATTGAACAAGGAAGCGGTCCACGTCACCAAGCTCGCTCTGGGCGAGGGACTGGTCGGGACGATCGCCGAGAAGAACGAGACGCTCAACCTGGCCGAGGCGACGAGCCACCCCGATTTCGCCTACAAGCCCGAGACCGGCGAGGAATTGTATCACAGCTTTGCGGGCGTTCCGATCGTGCGGGCCGAGCGCGCGGTGGGCGTGCTGTCGGTCCAGCACGAAGCGTCGCGGCGCTATGACGATGTCGAGATCGAGGCGCTGCAGACGGTCGCGATGGTGCTGGCCGAGCTGATCGCCGGCGCCGGGCTGATCGACGAGGCGACGGTGCGCGGCGCGAGCACGCGCGACACCGCCCCGGCGCGGCTTGCGGGACTGAAACTGGTCGACGGCATGGGCGCGGGCTACGCGGTGTTCCACCAGCCGCGCGTCGTGGTCGAACATACGGTGGCCGAGGATACCGAAGCCGAGCGCCACCGCGTCTATTCGGCATTCGACAAGATGCGCGATCAGATCGATCGCATGATGAGCCAGGCCGATTTCGGCGCGGCGGGCGAGCATCAGGACATTCTCGCGACCTACAAGATGTTCGCCTATGACGAAGGCTGGTCGCGCCGGATCAACGAGGCGATCGACAGCGGCCTGACCGCCGAGGCGGCAATCGAGCGCGTCCAGCAGCGCACCCGCATGCGGATGCGCGAGATCGACGATCCGCTGCTGGCGGATCGGATGCACGACCTGGAGGATCTCTCCAACCGCCTGCTGCGGATCGTATCGGGCCAGCTGGGCACCGCGGCGCAAATGGGGCTGCGGCAAGATTCGATTCTGATCGCCCGCAATCTGGGCCCGGCCGAGCTGCTGGAATATGACCGGCGGCGGCTGAAGGGCGTGATCCTGCAGGAAGGTTCGCTCACGAGCCACGTGGTGATCGTCGCCCGCGCGATGGGCGTGCCGGTGATCGGACGCGTGCGCGATGCGCGCCGCGCGATCGGCGAAGGCGACATGGTGCTGCTGGACGCGACGCAGGGCGCGGTGTTCGTCCGGCCGACGGCGACGATGGACGAGGCGTTCGAGACCAAGCTCGTTCTCGGCCAGAAAAGGCGTGCCGAATTCGCGGCGATGCGCGACCTGCCGCCCGTCACGAAGGATGGCACGCGCATCACCTTAATGGTCAATGCCGGGCTTCGCGACGACGTGGCGGCGCTGGACACGACGGGCGCCGACGGAATCGGCCTGTTCCGGACCGAGTTCGAATTCCTCGTCTCCGCCGAATTGCCCAAGCGCGAGCGCCAGCAAAGGCTCTATCGCGATGTGCTGGAGGCGGCGGGCGATCGCCCGGTGATCTTCCGCACGGTCGACGTCGGCGGCGACAAGGTGCTGCCCTACATGAATTCCGATTCCGACGCGGCGGACGAGGAAAATCCGGCGATGGGCTGGCGCGCGCTGCGGCTCGCGCTGGAACGCGACGCGCTGATGAAGGCGCAGGCGAGCGCGCTGATCGCCGCCGCCGCCGGCACCACACTGAACGTGATGTTCCCGATGGTGTCGGAGCCATGGGAATTCGACCTGGCGCATGCCTTGTTCGAAAAGCAGCGCGCGGCGGTGGCAGCGAAGGGCAAGCAGCTGCCTCTGGCGATCCGCTATGGCACGATGCTTGAGGTGCCCGCGCTCGCCGAAGTGCTCGACATGCTGCTCCCCCGGCTCGACTTTCTGTCGATCGGGACGAACGACCTCACCCAATTCCTGTTCGCCGCCGACCGCGCCCATCCGAAACTTGCCGAGCGTTATGACTGGCTGAGCCCGGCGATCCTGCGCTTCATCGCCCGGGTCGCGGCGCAATGCCACGCGGCTGGCGTGCCCGTCGCGATTTGCGGCGAGATGGGGGGCAAGGCGCTCGAGGCGATGGCGTTGATCGGGATCGGGATCGAACGTCTGTCGATCACGCCGGCGGCGATCGGTCCGGTCAAGGCGATGGTGCGCTCGCTCGACGTCCCGGCTCTGCGCGCCGCGATGAAGCAACTGCTTGCCGCACCACCCCGCGACATGCGCGCGGCCGTGCAACAATGGGCGGAAATGCACGACGTGCGGATCAGCTGAGGGATTGCGATTTGACAGTTTGGCTCCACTATGCACCAACTGATCTCGATCAGGACGTCTACCGGGTCGGGGGATATGGGTGAGCGCCGAGGAAGAAACCGGAGACGCCGTTTCGGGGCCGTGCGTGGGCGAGCGGCTGCGTGCCGCACGCGACGAGAAGGGCATGTCGCTCGAGGAAATCGCGTTGGCAACGCGCATTCCCCTGCGCCATCTGCGCACGATCGAACGCTGCGAGTATGAAGGCCTTCCCGCGCCGACCTACAGCGCGGGCTTCGTCAAGATCTGGGCACGACTGGTCGGGCTCGATGGCCAGGCGCTGGCCGATGAATTCCGCGCCGAGATGGGGGGCGTGGCCGTCCCGAATGCACCGGCGCTGCCCTATGAGCCCGCCGATCCGCGGCGCACGCCCCCGCTCGGGCTCGCCTTGCTGGCGCTGGCACTCGCGATCGTCCTGACGCTCGGCTACCTCTATTGGCGCGGTGCGACCGAGCAGCCGATCCCGATCGATACCATTGCCGCCGATCAGGCGCCCGAGCCAGCTGCGCCGCGCCCCACCGTCCTTGGTGCGCCATCAGCCACGCCGCCCGCCCAGCCCGCGGGGCCGGTGGTGATTGGCGCGACGCAGGATGTGTGGATCAAGGTTTCGGACCAGGGGAAGACCCTGTTCATGAATGTCCTCCACCCGGGCGAACATTTCGAGGTGCCCGCCGACGCGGTCGCGCCGCTGATGACGACCGGGCGGCCGGGCAATACGACGATCACGGTCGGGCAGAACCAGATTCCGCCGGTCGGAGATCCCGATCGGATCGCGAAGGATGTTTCGCTCAAGCCCGCCGACCTGCTCGGCCGAGCGGTACCCGCTCCGACCCCGCCGGCCGCGAATTCCACGGCCCCCGCCGATCTTGCGCCAGGTACCTGAATCGGGATTGTCGTGCGTGGCGCTTCCTCCGGGCGCGATCAGGAGCTAAGTCGCTTCACCCCGGCGTCAGCCGCCTTATGCTCTGGCACGCGCCGCCGTCGTCACATTGGAGCCACCATGACCCGCCTTCGTATCGCTTTCGCCGTCCTGTTCGCGAGCGCCGCGCTGCCGGCGCTGGCCGCCGATCCGCAGCCGACGCTCGACCAGCGGGTCGACCGGGTCGAAAAGCAATTGAAGGCGGTGCAGCGCAAGGTCTTCCCCGGCGGCGACGCGGCGTTCCAGGCGGCGGAGATCGCGCCGCCCGATACGCATGTGGCGATCGGTGCACCCGCCAGCGCACCGATCAACGATCTTACCGCGCGCGTGGACGCGCTCGAAAAATCCTTTGCCCAGCTGACAGGACAGGTGGAGCAGGATTCGCATCGCCTGGACGTGCTTTCGCAGCAGGCTGCCCAGGACCGGCAGGAGTTCGCGCTGCGGCTGAAGACGCTCGAGACCGCCGCGGCGCCGCCGGCCCCTGCCCCTGTAGTGACTGCCCCGTATGAAGAGACGCCCGCGCCACCCCCCAAGGCCATCGCACCGGCCAAGGGCAAGCCGGCCGCGACGATCCCCCCTCCAAAGAGCACCGCACCGACGATGGCAGGAGGCAAGCCGAGCACCAAGCCCGCGCCTGCGGCGGGCGACAACGCGGTTCCGGTCGACGCGGCGCCCGCGGCTGCGGTCGACCCGGCCGAGGAAGCCTATATGGCGGGCTACCGATTGTGGTCGCAGAAGAAATATCCGGAGGCACGGGCGGCGCTGGCCGTGATCGCCAAGAAATATCCCAGGCACAAGCGCGCGAGCTATGCGCAGAACCTGCTTGGCCGCGCCTATCTCGACGATGGCCAGCCGGCACGCGCGGCCGAGGCCTTTGCCGCCAATTACACCACCAATCCGCGCGGCGAACGCGCGCCCGACAGTCTCTATTTCCTCGGCCAGTCGCTGCTCGCGCTGAAGAAGCCGACTGACGCGTGCCGCGTCTATGATGAGCTCACCTCGGCCTATAGCGACAAGATCGAGGCGTCGCTCAAGGCCAAGGTGACGGCGGCGCGGTCCGAGGCGAAGTGCAAATGACGCGATGGATGCGCAGACCTCTTTGACCGCGAGCCGCCTCGCCCGGTTCGCCGCCGCGCTCGACGCGCTGGCGCCGGCCGGACGGATCGGCGTCGCGGTATCGGGCGGCCCCGACAGCATGGCATTGCTCCTGCTCGCGCAAGCGATCCGGCCGGGCGCGGTGATGGCGGCAACGGTCGACCACGGACTGCGGCCCGAGGCGGCCGCCGAGGCGGCGATGGTTGCAAGCGTCTGCCAAACGCTCGGCGTGCCGCATGCGACCCTCAGGGTCACGGTCGCCGACGACGTGGCAGGGCCGCAGGCGGCGGCGCGCAAGGCACGCTACGCCGCGCTGGGCGCGTGGGCGGCCCGCGAGCGCATCGCGTTCCTGGCGACCGGCCACCATGCCGACGATCAGGCCGAGACGCTGCTGATGCGCCTCGCGCGCGGCGCGGGCCTGTCCGGCCTGGCGGGAATAAGGCGATCGCGCCCGCTGCCGGAAGCGCCGGGCATTCACCTGATCCGGCCGCTGCTCGACTGGCATAAGGCCGAGCTGGAAGCGCTGGTCGCGGCGGCGTCGATCATCCCGGCGCGCGATCCATCGAACGAGGATGAACGCTATGACCGCACGCGGGTGCGGACGCTTCTGCGCCGGGGATGGCCGCAATCGCGCCGGATCGCGGCCACCGCGCGCCATCTTGCCGAAGCGGAGGAGGCTCTCGCCTGGTCGGCGCGGAGGCTCGCGGAGAAGAAGATCACCTTCACGGGCGACGCGGCGCATATCGATGTCGCGGGAGTGCCACGCGAGCTTCGCCGGCGCCTGCTGCTCACCGCCTTTGCGGGGCTCAAGCCCGGCAACGATCCGCGGGGCGATTCGGTCGAGCGGCTGATGGATACGCTCGACCGCGGGCGGGCGGCAACCTTGGGTGGGCTAAAATGCGACCCCGGACCGCCCTGGCGCATCACTTCCGCCGCACCACGCCGCGCCAGGGCGAAGCCCGAGCACATTGAATGACGGCTGTTCCATTGCCATTAACCTCCGCATGCCTATTTTACGCGGACACGAAAGGCTGATCCGCGCATGAAAGACGACAAGGAGCCGCAAAGCGGCAACCCGCTGGTGAAGAACCTGGCCATCTGGCTGGGCATATTGCTGGCGATTATATTGTTCGTCTCGCTGTTCGAGGGGGGCGGCAAGAGCGCGGCCGGCGAAAGCGTCGCTTATTCGGATTTCCTGTCCGCGATCGATGCCGGATCGGTGCGCGAGGCCGATATCGGTGAAGGCATTGTCACGGGCAAATATACCAATGGATCGGCCTTCAAGACCTACGCCCCCAATGATCCAACCCTGATTCAACGCCTGTCGGGCAAGGGCGTGACGTTCCGCGCGCGGCCGCAGGAGCAGGCGAGCCTGTGGCAGTGGGCGCTCGTCCAGGCGATGCCGTTCCTGATTCTGGTCGGTGTCGGCTGGGTCGTGATGCGCCAGATGCAGAAAAATGCCGGATCGGGCGCGATGGGCTTCGGCAAGAGCCGCGCGAAGATGCTCACCGAAAAACAGGGCCGCGTCACCTTCGACGACGTCGCCGGCATCGACGAGGCACGCGAGGAATTGCAGGAGATCGTCGATTTCCTGCGCGATCCGTCCAAATTCGCCCGCCTCGGCGGCAAGATTCCGAAGGGCGCGCTGCTGGTCGGCTCGCCCGGCACGGGCAAGACCCTGCTCGCCCGCGCGATTGCGGGTGAGGCGAAAGTGCCGTTCTTCACGATTTCGGGTTCCGATTTCGTCGAAATGTTCGTCGGCGTCGGCGCGAGCCGCGTGCGCGACATGTTCGAACAGGCCAAGAAGTCCGCGCCGTGCATCGTCTTCATCGACGAAATCGACGCGGTCGGCCGCCATCGCGGCGCGGGCCTGGGCAACGGCAATGACGAGCGCGAGCAGACGTTGAACCAGCTGCTGGTCGAGATGGACGGCTTCGAGGCGAACGAAGGCATC
>DATMIP010000021.1:0-2948 GCA_035554515.1 Sphingomonas sp.
TGCGCTGTGTTAACGCAGCGGCGTGCCTTTCGGCATGTCCTCCCTAGACGGCCGAAAGGCCACCATCTGGGCCGCCCTTCGGGGCGGCCCTTTCTTTTGCACCGCGGCAATCGATCCTATATCCGACCGCGATGCAGACGGATGACGTACATGGCGGCGCGGTGGTGCTTGTCTCGGGCGGGCTCGATTCAATGGTTGTGGCGGGGCTCGCGGTCGAAGCGGGGCACGCGCTGGTTGCCTTGACGATCGATTACAACCAGCGCCACAGGATCGAATTGCAGGCAGCGGCGCGGATTGCGGAATGCCTGGGCGCAGCGCGCCATATTATTCTGCCACTGGATCTGTCCCGCTTCGGCGGATCGTCGCTGACCGACAGCAAAATCATGGTGCCCAAGGAAGGCGTGCAGCCGGGCGTCCCCAGCACCTATGTTCCCGCGAGGAACACGATTTTCCTGAGCCTGGCGCTCGGGCTGGCCGAGGCGACGGGCGCGCGGAATATTCATATCGGCGTCAATGCGCTCGACTATTCGGGCTATCCGGACTGTCGCCCCGAATTCGTGGAGGCATTCGAAGGCCTCGCCAATATCGCCACAAAGGCTGGCATCGAGGGCGATCGTTTCCGTATCCACACGCCGCTGCTGCACATGACGAAGGCTGACATAGCGGCGGAGGCGACGCGCCTCGGGCTCGACGCGGGATTAAGCTGGTCATGCTACGATCCGCAGCCGGGAGATCTCCATTGCGGGCGCTGCGATTCATGCCGGCTGCGCGCGAAGGGGTTCGCCGAGGCGGGGCTGCCGGACCCGACGCGATACGCCCAGGCCGCTACATGAGCTACGCGATCAAGGAGATGTTCCTCACCCTGCAAGGCGAAGGATTGCAGGCGGGCATGCGCGCGGTTTTCCTGCGATTTGCCGGCTGCAATCTCTGGTCGGGCCGCGAGCAGGATCGCGCGGCGGCCGAATGCAATTTCTGCGACACGGATTTCGTCGGAACCGATGGCGACGGGGGTGGCCGCTTTCCTGATTCCCAGGCAGTCGCGTCCAAGGCGTGGGACTTATGGTCGGAGGGAATAAAGGCGGGAGCCGGCACGCCGCTGATCGTCATTACGGGGGGCGAGCCCATGCTGCAGCTCGATCGGCCTCTCGTCGCCGCGCTCAAGGAGCGGGGCTTCCGGGTGGCGATAGAGACTAACGGCACGCTTCCCGTCGTGGACGGCCTCGACTGGATCTGCGTCAGCCCGAAAGCGGGCACCCATATCGTCCAGCGTTCGGGCGACGAGCTCAAGATGGTCTGGCCGCAGCCGGGGTTGGATCATGGGGCGATGGAAGCCTGGGACTTTACGCACTTCCTGGTCCAGCCGATGGATGGCGTCGCGGTACATGACGCACGGGAGGCGGCGATCCGGTTCGTGATCCAGCATCCGCGCTGGCGGCTGTCGCTTCAGAACCACAAGGCGATCGGGCTGCGGTGAAGGATCACCCCTTGCAGCGCTTCTCGCGGCCCTTCTTGTCATAGCAATGCGGCGTTGGATCGACGATCGGATCGACCAGCATCCCGGCGCGCTGGATCGCGAAGGCCTGATCTCCCGCCGGGACCAGGCTGTTTCGAAATTCACGCATCCTGCGAATGGCGATCTGAATGAGGTGTCCGCGCGATTCTTCCAGCGTATCACGCCCGATCGATGCCGCGGTCTCACAGAAGATGAGCTGTGCACGCAGCGTCGAGAAGCTGTTGTAGGTCCGCGTCGTATATTGATCGAGCGCGTTTTGCCACGTCTTGCCTCCGACGCGCTTGAAGTAGGCTGACAGCGTCGCATAGGTCGCCTGCAGCTCGGCTGCGTGCTGGCGCAGCATGTTGTTGTAATTTTCAACGGTGCGCAACGTGGGCGCGAACTGACATTGCAGCGCCGCGACGTTGAGCCCGGCACGCAGCGTCCACACGAGATTCGCGTCCAGATCCTTGGGTAGGGCGCCGGGCATTGGCAGCGTGACCCCCTCCTGGCCGCCAGCGGCCGGCGCGCCGGAAATGGCGGGCCTCGTCCAGAATAAATAGGCCTGGGCGGGGGCAGTCAGGCCCGTGGCGACAATGGCAAGCGCCATCGGGCCGAGCAGGCGGTGCAAACGAACCGTCATTGCGCATTCTCTCCTATCGCCGAGCCTTAAGCGGCTTTGACGGCTGGGAAAAGTGCCCCGGGCCGATGCACAAACCTCCGAACGCATTAGTCCCTTAATGTCGATGTTCGCGACGGAGCGCGTAACGGCCGTGATGAAACGGCTCGAACAAGCCGGAGATCGCCGGGTGATCGATCGGCTCCTCGGTCTCGTCGCGTTCCAGATTCTGCTGGCTGACATAGGCGATATAGCTGCTGTCTGCATTTTCGGCGAGCAGATGGTAAAAGGGCTGATCCCGCCTGGGCCGCACGTCCTCCGGGATCGCCGCATACCATTCCTCGCTGTTGGCAAAGACCGGGTCGACGTCGAAAATCACGCCTCGAAAGGCGAACAGGCGGTGGCGTACGACAGCGCCGATAGTGAAGCGCGCCTCCGATACGGGGGGCATGGCACCCAGGGTGGCGGGGGTGATGGGGGAGCGGGAAGGAATCATGATTGTAATTTAATGTCGTATCCATCCTGTGCAACCCACGCTTGGCAAGCTTGGTTCCGTGCGTTAGGGGCACCGCTCCTTCGGCCGGACCCCCTATGCGGAGAGGTGCCAGAGTGGTCGATTGGGACGGTCTCGAAAACCGTTGTGCCGCAAGGTACCGTGGGTTCGAATCCCACCCTCTCCGCCAGAACGCTAGCAAACACGGGCCCTCGCGGCCCGTTTTTGTTTCTGCCTTTCGTGGAACCCCTCCAGTTGACTGCCGAGCGGCGCAGAATGCGTCGCAGCAGGCGACGCAGGACTCGCCCTGCGTCGGTCGGACTGCATGCAAGGAGACGCCATGG